>NZ_JAWLFS010000110.1:0-9700 GCF_041685465.1 Rhodosalinus sp.
GCACGCCCTCGAAGAGCTGCGCGCCCCGCGCCGCCGCGTTGGCCTTGGTGTCGAGGCGGCGCGTCTCCTCGAGGCAGGCGACGACCGCCGCCGCGCCCACCGGGTGCGCCGAGTAGGTGTAGCCGTGGTAGATCGCGCCGGCGGCCTCGGCCGTCTCGAAGACCTCGGCGACGCGCTCGTTCACCAGCGCCGCGCCGACGGGGAAATAGCCCGAGGTGATGCCCTTCGCGGTGCTCATCATGTCGGGCTTCACGCCCCAGTGGCGCGCGCCGGACCAGTCGCCGGTGCGTCCGAAGCCGGTGATCACCTCGTCCGAGATCATCAGGATGCCGTGGCGGTCGCAGATCTCGCGCATGAGCCCCATGAAGCGCGCGGGGGGCACGATCACGCCGCCCGCGCCCTGGATCGGCTCCATGATGAAGGCGGCGATGGTGGAGGGGTCCTGGAAGGCAATCTCGTCCTCGGCCATGGCCGCGATCCGCTCGGCGAGGCGGTCGGGGTCGGTCTCGTCGAAGGGGTTGCGGTAGGTGTAGGGCGAGGGCAGGTGGAAACATCCCGGCAGCATCGGCTCGTAGGCGGTGCGGAAGCGCGCGTTGCCGTTCACGCTCGCGCCGCCCCAGTGGGTGCCGTGGTAGCCCTTCTTGAGCGACAGGAACTTGATGCGCCCGGGCTCGCCCCGGAGCTTGTGGTACTGCCGTGCGAGGCGCAGGCAGGTGTCGACCGAATCGGACCCCCCCGAGGTGAAGAAGACCCTCGCCATGCCGTCCTCGGCGAAGACCTCGCGCACCGCCCAGCTCGCCTCGATCGCCGCGGGGTTCGAGGTGCCCGCGAAGGCGGAATAATAGGGCAGCTCCGAAAGCTGGCGCGCAATCGCCTCCTTCACCCGCTCGTTGGAATAGCCGAGGTTCACGCACCAGAGGCCGCCCACGGCGTCCACCGCCGAATGCCCGTCGATGTCGGTGATGCGCACACCCTCGGCCGAGCGGACGATTCGCGGCCCCTCGGCCTGCGCGGCGCCCGGATGGCCCATCGGGTGCCAGAGATGGCGGGCGTTGTTCTCCCTGAGAAAGTTGTCGTCCTTCATGCGGTGCACTCCACGGCGAGGGATTTGATCAAACCCTATCACCGCCGCGCGCCGCGTCCAGCATCCGCTTTCACTGCTCCCCGAAGCGCCGGCCGCGGTCGCGGACCGCGAGATCGCCTTGGACACGGCACGCCGGAAGGCTTACATCGCCACGTCATGGCGAAGAAGGACGACAGCGCGTCGAAGAACTACAGGGTCGTGGCGGAAAACCGCCGCGCCCGCTTCGACTACGCGATCCAGGACGAGATCGAATGCGGCATCGCCCTGCAGGGCTCGGAGGTGAAATCGCTCCGGGAAGGCGGCGCGAACATCGCCGAGAGCTACGCGGCGGTGGAGAACGGCGAGCTCTGGCTCGTCAACAGCTACGTCGCGCCCTACGAACAGGCCAAGACCTGGGGCCACGACGAGCGCCGCCGCCGCAAGCTGCTCGTTCACCGGCGCGAACTCGCCCGGCTCTGGAACGAGACGCAGCGCAAGGGCATGACGCTGGTGCCGCTCGTCCTCTACTTCAACCACAAGGGCGTCGCGAAGCTGAAGATCGCGATCGGCAAGGGCAAGCGGAAGGCCGACAAGCGCGAGACCGAGGCGAAACGCGACTGGCAGCGTCAGAAACAGCGCCTGCTCAAGGAACACGGCTGAGGCGGAAGCGCCGTCCCGTACCTTCCCGGCCCTCCTGCGCGGCCCGCCCTCCGCCGGAGCGCCGCGCGTTCGGTCGGCACCTTTACGGAGGGGCGAAGGTGTCTCCGACGTCGGAACGCTCGAGCCGGCGGTGTCGGTAACCTGTGTCGGTGCGCGAGCCCGGCGCAAGCGGCACCCTGCGCCCGTCAGGGTCGATGTGGCGCGCAGGGCACCTTTGCAAGCGGTCCATGCGTGCAGACATGGAGACCCCGCCTGGGTGCAACGTCCTGTCCGGTCTGGGCCTGGCGTCCCGATTGCCGGGGGTGGATCCGGCGTCCTGTAGCGGCCCGACACGATCGTCGCCGCGAGCGCGCGCAGGGGTCCGCCCGCCTGTCCTCCATGGTCCCGAGGCGACGGACCGTGAGCCCGGTCTCCATCCCTTGGCAGGTGCTGGAATGTCCTCGGGTGAGCCCTCCTGCCCCTTTCTTCTCCGGCGCTTTCCGGCGGCCGGCTCTGGCGGCGGCCGCGACGTGGCCCCTCGGGCTGCGAGATGGTCCGGGAACACTGCCATCACCGGCTGAAGCCCCCATGCCGGACACCCTCGGCTCGAAACCCAGCGAAGCTGAAGCGATCGTTCAGACGATCCTCGGGATGAGCTTGGCGGGCCCTTCGATGTCGCGGCAAAGGCCCCGGCCGGCGTTCGGGCCCGGATCCGGAAAGCCGGAGGCTGTCACGATCGTCGTTGGCCAGGACGCATGCGCCAGGATCGGGTGAAGGGAGTCATCGCTCCCGGGCCATGTCTTGCAGAACGCCCGACGTCATGCGGGTGCGCTGTCGGTGCGACGGAAGCGATCCACCAGGATCATGTGCGGCACGGTCAGCGCGGCCAGACCGATGAAGATCACGCGGATGCCCTGTTCGCTCATCGTGGTCATCGTCCCGGTCGCGCCGTAACGCAGCGCAAGCAGGCCGACGAGGGTCACCATCGCCGACAGCACGACCGCGACGAGGAGCGCACGCCGCCCATCCGGGACCGCGGCCATCGTGGCCGTGAAATGCCGGATGGAGTGCAGGGCACAGAAGTAGACGGCGAAATACATCAGCGGTGGCAGCGCGGCCGCGACCGCCCAGAGGGTGGCCTGCTCCAGCGCGGCCGCCCCGCGCGCACGGGGCGACGCCAGCACGGACGCGGCAAGCATCAGGAGTGCCAGGGCGCCGGCCAGCGCCACGGCATCGCTCGCCAGCGCGGCGCCCTCTCGCGGGGCGAGCACCGCGAAGATCGTCTCGACCTCGCCGTGGTGGAGCAGCGCCGGCGCTCCCACGGTCGCCAGCCCCCCGGACCAGCGCAACGACGGCACCTCGCCGGCCCAGTCGTCGGAAAAGTGCAGCGCCGAGTAGGCAAGGAACGCCAGAAGCGCGACCGCCGGCAGAAGCAGCCAGACGCCCACCACCGCGCCCGACAGGCCGAGGTAGAGGGCTGCGAACATGAGCTTCCTGCCGGGGCTGTCGAGCGGCCAGAGCGCCTCGGCGATGGGCAGGTCGAGCGCCCCATGCGGTAGCCCGAGGATCGCGACCAGCGGCGCCAGGAGCACCACCTGCATCGGCAACGGCGGCAGAAACAGGGCGTAGAGGGCCGTTATGCCGAGGCCTGCCAGCGCGAACAGAGCCGTCTGCCAGTGCGCCGCGATCATGCCGGAACGAGGGCGGCGCGCAGGAAAGGCAGCACGGGAAGCGACGTCATCACCGAAAGGCGGTCCGCCGGGTGGATCGAGCCGGACAGGAACCGTTCCAGCCGGTCGGAGGCCGTGTTGCGAAACAGGCTTTCGAACAGGGCCGGCCCGCGGTCCGGCACCGTCTGGATGACCTGCAGGAACACACGATCCATGAAGCGGCTGAAGGGCCCGTCGAGCGCTGCCGGCACGTCGTGGCCCTGATCGAGGGCGCGCGCGACGAGATCGGCCTGTCGCTGGATGCGCGTGAAGGCATAGCCCGTGGAGGGCCGTGCGGCACCGCCGCCCAGACCCATGCGAATGCACCCGTCCGGCGAAGGGTCGTGAAAGCCCACCTGCATGGGCAGTGCACCGTGCTCTTCGCGCAGGACCTCGTGTCGGCCGGTCTCGAGCAGGTCGATTTCCTCCTGCAGCCATGCCTCGAACACGTTGCGGCCGGGCGATCTCGGGGCGAAGGAGGTGACCTCCACCAGCGCGAGATCGCGCGCGTAGGGCAGGATGTAGACGAAATCGACACCAGCGCTGCGCGCGGGCCTGAACTGCATCAACTGGACGACGCCGGGATCGAAGACGGGCCTTTCGGTGCGGATCTCGCGGCCGAGGAAGAACTGCCCGTAACCGGGCACCCGCCGCGGCGGGCGCGTGTCGATGACATGGCCGGCGCTGAGCTGGCCGGCATCGGTATCGATCCGCCAGCCATGAGGCGTCTCGTGCACGTCGTGGGCCGCCGTTCCCGAACAGAGCTCGGCGCCGTGGGTGTCGTCGATCAGCGCCTGGGCCCGGTCGTAGAATGCGCCCGCTCCGACAGTCTGATACCGAAGGTCCCGCGAGGCGCGACGGACAGTTCCGGTGGGCCCGGTCACGTCCCACGTCGTCCAGGAGGTGCGGACGCAATCCTCGAACGGGTCCCGCGCGGTCCGCCAGAAGCTCCAGGTGCGATCTTCGCAATACGTCTCCCGCGGCTCGATCACGCGCAGGCTGCGTCCGGCCGCTGCAAGCCGGACCGCGACGCTCAACCCCGCGCAGCCCCCACCCAGAATGGCGATATCGACGTCAGGTCGCGGCATGGTGGCCCTCATGTGGCGGGGTCCGGCGGGCCTGCAGCTGGCCGGCCACGGCGGTAAGCGAAAGCCGAAACTTCCTGCGCGCAGGCACGAAGACGCGGCCCGACAGCGGATCGCACGCGCGCGCGCGCAACTCGTCCCCGATGCCGGCGTAGAGACCGCTCGCGGTCGCCACGGCGAGCCGGAGCCTCAACGGAAGGGCGGGAAGCCCCGAACGACCGGACAGGTAAAGCGCATCGGCCCGCGTCAGGAGCTCGGCGACCGCCGCACGCACGTCGCGCGCCGCCTCCGGCGTACCGGCGGCGATGGCCGAGGGCGCGTGCGGACACAGCGTGGCGGGCAGGTAGCGGCGACCCGCCTCGGCGTCAGGCTGCACGTCGCGGCAGATGTTGGTCATTTGCATCGCCTTGCCCAGATCGGTCGCGGCCGGGTGCCAGCGCGTGTCCACGTCGAAGAGTGCGCAGACCATGACGCCGACCGTGCCGGCCACACCGGCGCAATAGCGATCGAGTTCCGCCTCGTTCCGGATGGCGAGCGGCCCGGTATCCTCCGCGACCGTCTCGACGAGGTGGCGGAAAGCGGCAAGACCCGCAGCGCGATCCGACAGCAGATCGCGGGCCTCGCGCACCAGGGGGTCCGCGCTCCGTGCGCAGTCCAGATCCCGCGCCAGCCGGCGCAGCCGCTCCCGGATCTCCGCCCCGCCGACGGTATCGGCCAGGTCGTCCACGGTGCGGCAAAGCGCGTAAAGCCGGGCGATCCGCGCGCGGTCGCGCCGGTCCAGCAGCATGGCCGCCGGCGCGAAGCTGCGCGCGTGGCGCTTCATGACCTCTTCGGGCGTCATTCGACGCGGACCGCCGCCGGAACCAGGGAGTCGAGCACCTTGGCCGACGACACCACCCCCGGCAGCCCGGCGCCGGGATGCGTTCCCGCCCCCACGAAATACAGGCCGTCGACGCCCTCTGCGCGGTTGTGGAAGCGGAACCATGCCGACTGCGAGAAGAATGGCGACAACGAGAAGCCCGCGCCATCCACGGAAAGATAGTCGGATCTGAAATCCTCGGGCGTCATGGCGAACTCTGCCGTGATCGTCTCGGACAGGCCGGGCAGCATGGTTTCATCGAGGGCCTGCACGATGCGGTCCCGCAGTTTCGGGCCCTCCACCGACCAGTCCTGTCCCCCGGCCAGGTTCGGCACCGGGCAGAGAACGTAGAAGCTGTCGCAGCCCTCGGGCGCGAAGCTCGGGTCGCTCGCCGTCGGGCGATGCACGTAGAGCGAGAAATCCTCGGCCAGAACCTTGCGATGGAAGATGTCGCTCAGCAGGCTCTTGTACCGCTCGCCGAACCAGACGGTGTGGTGGGCGACCTCCGGCCAGGTTCGTTTGGCGCCGAAGAACAGGACGTAAAGACCCATCGACAGCCTCCCGTGACGCGACCGCAGTTTCGCGGTGGACGCGGGCACCTCGGCGGGAAGCATGTTCCGGTACACGTGCACCGGATCCATGTTCGACACCACGATGTCGGAGGCGAGACGCCGGCCGTCGTCAAGAACGACGCCGGTGGTGCGCCCGTCCTCGACATCGATCCGGTCGATCGTCGTGTCGAGCGAGATCGTGATGCCTTCCTCGCGCATCAGACGGTCCAGCGCATCGACGAGCGCACCGGTCCCGCCCATGGCGAACCAGATGCCGTGCGTGCGCTCGAGATGGTTGATCATGCCGTAGATCGCGGTGGTATCGAACGGGTTGCCCCCGACAAGGAGCGGCTGGATCGAGAAGGCCCGCCTCAGCCTGTCGTCCTTGATGAAGCGGCTGACCATCCCCCAGACGCTTTCGTAAGACCGCAGGCGAAGCAGGTGCGGAACCTGCCGAAGCATGAACCCGACCGAGTGGAACGGCGTCGTCGACAGACGCTGGAAGCCGATGTCGTAGATCTTCTTGGACCATGCGCCCATGCGGCGGTAACCCGCGACGTCGCCGGGCGACAGCCGCGCGATCTCTGCCTCGGTCGTGGCTTCGGTCTTGCCGTAATCGAAGGTCTCGCCGTCGTGGAAATGGAACCTGTACCAGGGATCGGGCTCCACCAGATCCACGTAATCCGCCATGCGCCTGTCGAACAGGCTGAAGAGTTCCTCGAACAGGAAGGGCGCCGTCAGCACGGTCGGGCCTGCATCATGGCGAAACCCCTCGTGCTCGAAAACCTGCCCCCGGCCTCCCAGACGGGAACAGCGATCGATCAGGTGCACGTCGTAGCCGCGCGCCCGCAGGCGCAAGGCGGCTGCGATCCCGCCGAAGCCCGCACCAGCGACGATTGCCCGCTGTTGCGGTCCGAAACTCGTGTCACGCGGCATTCGCATGCTCCGTCAATTTGCTGTCCATGCGGTCAGCGAGGTTGCAGAAGGACGCCCCGGTCTGTCCCGGCAGCCCTGCCGCGCGATGTCGCGCGGCGTGCAGCGCGTCGCGCGCGGCGGATCGGGCCAGCGACACGCCTTTGTCGCCGGTCCCGAGACGCGTGCAGAGGTTGACCCGGCCCGAGGCGCGGTCCGCGTCGCGGTCCCGGATGTCGTCGATGGCCTGATAGGCGAAGGCCAGCGTGTCGCCGACCTCGAGCGCGAGGCTGTCGCCGGGCGCGTTCGCGGCCGCCAGGGCCAGCCGGACCGGCAGGGCGATCAACGTGCCCGTCTTCTCGGCCACGAGAGCGCGATAGGCGTCGAGGTCGAGACACGGTTTGCGCAGGTCCCGTGCCTGTCCGTTTGCCGTGCGCGCGATGGCCGCATGCATGAGCCCGATCGCTCTTGCTGGATCGGGATGAGACGCCATCGCGGCGAAGGCCGCCGAGATCATCACGTCACCGACGCAGACCGCCGCCGCGGGACCGAACCGGCGCCAGACCGCGGGATGTCCGCGACGTGTGGCGTCGTGGTCCTGCAGATCGTCATGCACCAGCGACGCGTTGTGCAGAAGCTCGGGGCCCACGGCGCACGCCTCTGCCGCGCCGGGCGCAAGCGCCAACGCCCCGGCCGCCTCCAGCCCGAGGCGGGCCCGCACGCGGCTGCCCCCGGTGGACAGGTGATACTGCGCGCCCGCCCCGACGGGTCCGGCGCCGCAGAGGTCGATCATCCTCTCGTCGATCTGGTCAAGGACGGCACTGGTGTGACGTGGCATTCCGATATCCCGGCATCGTGACGTCGCGCGCAAGGTGGCCGCCCGCGTCACCGCGGGCGGCCCCGGTGGTTACTCGGCCGGTTGCGGCGACGCCGTCTCGGCCGGTTGCGTCGATGCCTTCATCTTCTCGAAGTAGGCCACGCTCTTCCTCTGTGCGATGAGGAAGATCAGCACCCCGAACACGGCCTTGGCCACGAGATCGGCGATGGTGTAGCCCACCTCGATCACCGTCGTCGCGGTCGCGCCATCGAGGCCCACGGCCCCGGCGAAGTAGACGATCGGGTAGAAGGCCCAGCTCCCGACGACCAGATAGCGTGCCGCGCTCACGAGACCGCGCGCATCCTCCGGCTGGCTTTCGATCGACTCGGACAGGCCGACGAAGAGCTCGTAGATGATCCAGAGGAAGGGGATCATCGACGCGATACCCCAGAACCAGCGTGCTCCGGCGGAGGTCGCGACCTCGCCCGGGTAGCCGAGGGCGATCATGAGCGCGGCGAGAAGTCCGAGCCGCGTCGCCCGCGACACCGTCTCCGACCGGCTCAGCCCCATGACGAGGATCAGTTCGACCAGCAGCAACGGCACGGTCAGCAGCCAGTCGACGTAGCGATAGGCCTGGTTGAACGCGTAACCGGTGGTCGCGATCGTGCCGTCCGCGACGTCGAAAGCCGCGTTCCAGCTCTCGAAGATGCGGAAGTAGTGATAAGCCGCGATGAAGGTCACCAGCCCGGTGATCGTCATCGCCGTCTTGTATTGCGGCGCAACCTGACCGCGACCAAGCCAGAAGAAGACCGTGGCCGCCGCGAGGGTCGCGAACGCAAACGAAAACGCGTTGTAGATCAGTTCGTACTGCCCCACTGACAGGTTTTCCATGGATCGCTCCTCTTTGCATACGTTCATGTACACTCGCGATGACCTAACGGTGTCTCGGCGACTGGACAGGCGGTGCGACAGGATGTCTGGAATCCGGCCGCGCACCCGGCCGCGGCCCTCGCACCTCCGGCTGACGACGGAGGTTTCCCCTCCTTGTCTCAGGCGTCAGCACGTGCTGTGCATGTGACGGACCTGCGTCGCGCAACAGGCATGCTGTGGTCCCGCCATGCTGCCCCGCGCCCCGACCGGGCCCTGTCGCGCCAGGACGTCGGGATGCGCTTCCCCGACCCGGACGCGTGATGGCGTTCGGTAGAGCGGCACCGCCCGCACCGCTGCCTCGCGTGTTCCGGGATCGCGGTGCACCAGTCGCATCAAAGGGGGCTTCGGGGCCCTGATCCACGCTCGGGGGCAGGGCCGGTGTCTGCCAAACGTGCTGGCGCGCGGGCCTCGGGGAAGCCTACGCCAGTGCACGGGCTGTCGTTCGCGCGCGCGGAGACGCGCCGCGGATCTCGACGCGACCGGGTCGTGCAAGGGCAGGGCGGCGCTCCGCGGGACTACCGGTCAGGGCCGCGTTCCGCCTTCCGCGAGCGGTCGCCCGCCCTTATCCCTCCTCCGCCGGCCCGTATCCCCCGGCGGTGGGCGTCGTGACCACCACGGCATCGCCGGGGGCGAGTTTCGCCTGATCCGCGGCGCGCAACGCCTCGACCGTGCCGTCGGCGCGCCTGATCTCGGTGCGGCCGACGCGGCCCGCGGCACCGCCGTTCAGCCCCTGCGGCGGGCGATCCCGGTGCGACGACAGGATCGCCATCTCCATGTCCTCGAGGAACCGGATGCGCCGCGTCGTGCCGTCGCCCGCCGGGAAGCGCCCCGCGCCGCCCGAACCCGGGTCGATGCGGAAGTCCTCCAGCAGCACGGGATAGCGCAGTTCCAGCACCTCCGGGTCGGTGAGGCGCGAGTTGGTCATGTGGACATGCACCCCGTCGGTCCCCGCGAAGCCGGTGCCGTCGTTTCTCACGCCTGCCGGGCTGCCGGAGCAGAGCGTCTCGTAATACTGGTGGCGGGCGTTGCCGAAGGTGAGGTTGTTCATCGTGCCCTGGCTGTTGGCCATGGCGCCCAGCGCGCCGAAGAGCGCGTTGGTGACGTGCTGGCTGGTCTCGACGTTGCCCGCGACCAC
>NZ_JAWLFS010000111.1:0-9596 GCF_041685465.1 Rhodosalinus sp.
TACCTGTAGGCATCGCAAACGCACACGTCTGCAGACCAAGGAGACCGCACCATGTCCGACCGCGAACAGTATATCGAGAAGGCCAAGGCGAAGATCGACGAATGGAACGCCGAAATCGACAAGATGAAGGCGAAGGTCGAAGAGGCCGACGCGGACGCCAGGATCGAGTACCAGAAGCAGCTCGACGAGGCGCGCAAGCAGCGCGACGAGGCCGAGGCGAAGCTGAAGGAGATGCGCGAGGCCAGCGATGACGCCTGGACCGACATGAAGGCGGGCTTCGACCGGGCGTGGGACAGCATCTCCGGGGCGTTCAACAACGCCATGTCGCGCTTCAGATAAGGGAGGGGCCGGTCATCGGCCTCTTTCCCTCCCGAGATTCAGGCTCTGCCCCGCGCGCCTTCGCCGGGCCTGCCGTTTCGGCGCCCTCTAGCGCCGACGGCCGTTTCGGCCTGTTCCTGACCGCAAGGTGAAAGGCCACTGGCCGAGACGATCGACCGCTACGGCGAGGACGACGCGCGGCCCATGGAGCCTGTGCCGGTTGATCGGTCTGCGCGCCCTCACCCGGCCGTCGCGGGCGGCTGACGGGCGGCCTTGCCCGTCGTCATCGGGCGTCCCGCGCCCGACGCAACCTCGCCGCGGTGGGGGCGTCCGACCGCGATCGTGGCCGCCGCCCCTGCCCTGTCCGCGATCAGCCCCCCGGTATGTGAAACCACACCGCGCCACGGCTTCGGATGGACGACGCGCTCAGGCGCGTCAGAGGTCCTGCCGTCTTGTCGCCCAGATGATGACGAGCGCGGACAGCGACAGGAGCAGAATGGCAGCCGACTCGATGAGTATGTTGGCCGGCGCCATCTCCTTGCCCTGCAGAACGACCAGTCGACCCACCGCCGTGATCGCGATGAAGATCGGGTAGACGAAGACGGAATTGTGCCGGGCATAATAGACCGAGACCATTCCGATCACCTCCAGATACAGGAACATCAGCAGAATGTCGGCCAGCAGCACGGTCCCGAGCCGATAGATCGCGAGAATTTCGAAGACGACCGCGACCAGTGTCATGGCCACGATAACCACCAGTAGCAGCCGTTCGATGACGTGGAACAGGCCGAGGGCGAACAGTTTCTCGCTGCGCCCCGAGCCGAGGCCCGACTGCCCGTCCACGGGGGTGCCGGCCGCCTCGTCCCCGCGTTCGGTTTCCGGAACGTCCTTCATCGCCGATGACCAGGCTGACGCAGCGGTCTATTCAAGTGCATCGGTATCGTTGCGCGCCGCGCCGGGCGACGCCAGCCGTGGTCCCGGCCGCTCCGGCAGGATCGCCGCCACGTCGCCGCCGCCCTCGGGGTCCTCGGCGGGATCGCGAGACGCCTCCGGCTCCGCCTGCATCCCGCGCAGGAACCGGAACAGCTCGCTGTCGGTGGTAAGGACGAGCGTCGTGTCGTCGGAAATCATGTCGCCATAGGCCTGCATGGTCCGGGTGAAGCCGTAGAAATCCACGGAAACGTCATCGACATTGTAGGCGTCGGCATAGATGTCCGCCGCGGCGGCATCGGCATCGCCGCGGATTTCCTCGACGGCGCGATAGGCTTCGGACTGGATCTTGTTCAGGTCCCGCACCCTGTCGCCCTGAATGCGCGCCGCTTCGCCGTTGCCTTCGGACAGGAACCTCTCGGCGATCTGACGCCGCTCCGAGATCATGCGATCGTAGATCTTGGGCCGCACGCTTTCATTGTAGTTGATGCGCTTGAAGCGGATATCGAGAAGCTCGATCCCGAAGACGCGCACCTTTTCCGCCGCCGCCTCGAAGATCTGCTCCTCGACCAGCGCGCGGCCCTTGGTGATGGGCACCAGCGCCCCGATGTCCTGCGCGAGCTCCTGGTCGGTCAGGAGATTGTCGCGCAGCGGCGTCCGGTCCTTCGTCGTCCGGATGATCTCGATGAGTTCGTGCTTGGCCACGGCGTTGCGAGTCTCGCTGCCGAGGATGTCGTCGAGGCGCGACTGGGCGCTGCGCTCGTCGCGCAGGCGCAGGAAGTATTGCAGGGGATCGGTGATCTGCCAGCGCGCGAAGAGATCGACGGAGATGTAGAGCTTGTCCTTGGTCGGCATGTCCGAGGGCGAGCCGTCCCATTCGAGGACCCGGCGGTCGATCCGGTTGACCTGCTGAACGAAGGGCAGCTTCACCTTGAGGCCCGCTTCGGTGATCGGCGCGCCCACGGGCCTGCCGAACTGGGTTATGATGGCCTGCTCGACCTCGCCCACGGTGTAGACGGCCGAGGAGGCTGTCACCACGCCGGCGACCGCGATCCCCGCGGCAATGAGCGGAATCGTCTTCATTGTTGCCCTCCCGGCTGTCGATCGAGGTTCAGCAGCGGCAGGATGCTTGCCGTGGACCCGTCGACGATGATCTTGGAGCCGATGGCCGGCAGAACATCCTGCAGGGTCTCGATGTAGATCCGGCGCTGCGTCACCTCGGGGGCCTGGCGGTATTCCGTCAGGAGCGCGGTGAAGCGGGCCGCGTCGCCCTCGGCCTCGTTGATCCGCCTCAGGCGGTAGCCGTCGGCCTCGCGGATGCGCTGATCCTTCTCGCCTTCGGCGAGCGGGATGACCCGGTTGTAGGCACGGCGCGCCTCGTTGATGATCCGTTCCTTTTCCTGCTGGGCCTGGTTGACCTCGTTGAACGAGGCCTGAACCGGCCGGGGCGGGTTGATGTTCTTCAACTGCACCTGATCGATGCTGATGCCCATCGCGTATTTCGTGGTCAGTTCCTGCATCTTCCGCAGGGCGTCGATCTCGATCTCCTGACGGCCGACGGTGATCACCTCGTCGACCGTGCGGTCGCCGACAACCTCGCGCATGACGGACTCCGAGACGTAACGCAGGGTCGCACTCGGCTCGCGGACCTCGAAAAGGAACTTGCGCGGCTCGGAAATCCGGTACTGCACCACCCATTCCACGAGCGCGGCGTTCAGGTCGCCGGTCACCATTTCTGTCTCGAGACGGCCGTTTGTGGGGCTCTGGTAGGGGTCGGTGGCGCCAGGCGTCGTGAAACCGAATTCCTGTTTCAGCTGGCGCTTGACCGGCACCAGCGTGGTCGAGTCGACCCCGAAGGGGATCTTGAAATGCAGTCCCGGGGGAACCTCGGCCGAGAACTTCCCGAAACGCTGGACGATCGAGACGGAGTCGCTCGGCACCGTGTAATAGGACGACCATGCGCCGACCGCCAGAACCGCGACAACGGCCCCGAGCAGAACGCGTTTCACCGGTGGCGCGCCGCCCGGGACCAAACCGCTCAGCCGCTGCCGCCCGCGCCGCAGAATCTCGTCGACCTCCGGAGGCGCACGGGTCGGCTTGCTTTTCCACGGTCCACGCTCCGTGGAGCCATTTTCATCCGACGGCATCAAGAGCTCCTCTCGCGATTTCGTTTGATGGGCCGGCACACGGCGCATGCGGCTGCCGGCGCGACGGGTTCGGCGCGGTCACGTCTCAGGACGTGACCGGCATGCCTTCGTTCTCTGCG
Organism: Rhodosalinus sp.; assembly: GCF_041685465.1. Classification (NCBI taxonomy): domain Bacteria; kingdom Pseudomonadati; phylum Pseudomonadota; class Alphaproteobacteria; order Rhodobacterales; family Paracoccaceae; genus Rhodosalinus; species Rhodosalinus sp. The sequence continues at coordinate 3,515 of NZ_JAWLFS010000111.1, forward strand.
GCGCAGATCGAGGGATCGTCCTGCAGGGGGCCGGCAGGGGGCGTCCGACCCGGCGCCTCCTCTCCGGGACGGGACGCCGGCGAAGCGGGATACATGCTTCGAAGCTGGGCCACGCTCACGCCGTCGGCCTGCATGACGCTCAGCACGAGCGGGTCGCTGAGCATGTCCTCGAGGAAGACATCCGCCAGTTCCCTGCCCGAGATCTTGTCCCTCGCGCGCGCGTGATCGAGATCGGTCAGCGAGACCGTCAGGACGCGTGTCAGGCCGGGATGGGATGCCCGGGTGTGCAGCTTCACGAAGACGGAAGCTTTCCAGCTGCCCGGGTCGAGGTGACCGGGGGGCGCGCTGAGTTCGGTCTCGATCTCGTAGTCACCGGCGGGAAGCGTCTCGTCGAATCCCGGAAGGCTGAAGGGCCGTGCAAACACGGCGATCGACTTGGTCGTGAGGGACATCGGGGCGTTCCTGTTTCCTGTGGCGGCATGCGGGCCGCGGGCTGCATGAACCGTCCGTGTCGCGACGACATCGGGGCGCGCGGCGCAGGCGAGCCGGTCGGCGGCCGAAGCGTCTCTGGCCGGGTCTGCCACCGGCCAGATCCGCAAGAGCCCCCGTTCGGGCAGATCGGACGTGCTGTCGGTTCCCGGCAAGACGGCCGATGCGCCGCGCCGCCTCGCGTCAGGTCCTCACGGGTCGAGCGCCGCGAGGCAGGCTTGCGCGATATCGCGGTCCGGGGCGTCGCGTCCCGGCACCGTCGCCCAGCCGGCGTCCATCAGCGCGGAGCGCTGGCGATAGCTGGCGGCCGCCCGGATCGTCGCAAGCTTGTCGGCCCGCGCAGGGTCCGATCGCGCCATGTCGAGGCAGACCGGCACCATGGAGGCGACGACCTCGTCGTGCGACATCGCCATCGCCCTGTCGGTCGCGGTGCCGCCGGTCACCCAGCCGCCCCAGGTGAAGCCGACGACGCCGACGAAAACCGCGCCCATCACGGCGCCGTAGATGCCGGGTTTCAGCCAATCGGGAGTTGTCATTTCACGTCCTCCTGCGGGGAAAGCGCCGCCTCGCTGTGAGTGTCGTTCAGGGCCGCGGCCCGATCCCGGCGCAGCGCCTCGGCCAGGTCGCGCTCGGTGATCGCCCGCATTTCGGTTCGCCCCGCGTGACGGCCCCTGCCGTGCACCGTCAGGTGAGTCGCCGTGCGACGCCACGCCTCGAAGCTGAGCCCCTGGAGAAGCTCTTCCTCGACGACGAGGTCGTAGTCGCCGGCCGGCAGTTCGTCGGGGTACCCCGGCAGCACGAAAGCCGCGGAAAAGGTCACCGTCGATCTGGTCGAGCGCATGGTCATGCGGGTCCTCCACGATGCTGGCAGAGCCGCCGGTGCCGGCCGTCGTCGGCCGTGAGGTGCAGGCCGGAACCGTCGAACGCTCATGGTCTTTTACGCGAGGCGCGCCGCGGGGGTGCTGACACAGGTTAGCCCGCGGCCCGATCGCGCGCTGCATCGGCCGCACGGCGATGCCGCTGACCGGACCGACCCCCGCAATGGCGCCACGCAGGACGCGTGCATCGACCTCGACCACGCGCCGCGCAGGCGCTTGTGCCGCCCGCCCCGCGATCTGCCGGGCCGCGCGCGACCCGGCTGGTGCGACGCTTCGGCGCATATTGGTCTTGACATATACGCTCACCAAACGATCGTTAGGTCAAGGGAGGCTCCACGGGGCGCGACGGCCGCGGGAGGAGGAGTTCCCGACGCAAGAACGGGGAGGAGACAATGCTGATTTCATTCATCCGCACGGCGGGCGTCGCCGCCGTGGCGCTCGCGGCGCATCAGGTCGCAGCGCAGGATTATCCGGACGTTACGCTGCGCATGGCGCATCCGCTACCGGAAAGCTGGCCGGCCGCGCAGTGGGACAAGTGGTGGGCAGAGGAGGTCGAGCGCCGCTCGGACGGCGCCGTGAAGATCGAGCTTTTCTGGTCCGGGCAGCTCGGCGGGCTGCTGGAGGTCAAGGATCTCGTCGCCTCGGGCGCCGTCGATCTGGGCGTCTTCGCGCAGGCGGTTCACGCCTCCGACATGCCGCTTGCCTCGGTCGCGGCGGGGCTGCTGAACCGCGTCTCCGCGGATGCCGCCACGGCGCATGAACTCGCCGGACAGGTCTACGCGGCCGAGCCCACGCAGGCGGAACTCGACGCGCTCAACCTGCATCCGATCAAGTGGACGGTGACCTCGCCCTATCGCCTGCTCTGCAACACGCCGATCGAAGAGACGGCGGACCTCGAGGGGCTGCGCGTGCGCGCGGTCGGGGGCGCCTACGTGCCGATCTGGATGGAGAGCTACGGCATGGTGCCGACGCGCGTGCAGGCCCCGGAAATCCGCGAGGGCCTTCAGCGCGGCACGCTCGACTGCAACTTCGGCCCGATCGAATGGGTGCCGTTCTTCTCGCTGGAGGCGGTCGCGCCTTATCTCTCGGACATCAACACCGGCACCTTCACCACCTTCCAGCTCTACGCGCCGGCGGACCGCTGGGCGTCCTGGCCGGAAAGCGTGCGCACCCTGATGACCGAGGTCGCCGAGGACGCCATGGCGCGTGATCTGGACTGGGTGAAGGACGCCGAGGCGGAGGCGGTCCAGACCTTCCGCGACGCCGGCGGCGAGATCGTCGAGCTCGCCGACATGGCCGATTTCGTGGCGCAGTCGCCCGACATGATCGCCGTCTGGGAGGAGGACATGGACGAGGCCGGCATGGCCGAGGCCATCGCCCCCATCGTCGAGATGCAGCGCGAGGCGGCGAAAAGCTTCGAGGAGTGATGGGCGACGACGATAATCGGGCGCGCCACGACGGCGCGTCCGCTCTCCGCGCCCGGCTGACGCCGGGCGCGGGCGCGACCCTGATCGAACGGGCGGCGATCGGGGTCTGCGGCGTGACGCTCTTCGTGGTGATGCTGGTCGGCGCGGCCGATATCGTCTCGGGCGAAGTGTTCGGCGTGTTCCTGCCCTTCAAGGTTGACATGTCGGGCACGCTCGCCGCGACGGCGATCTTCCTCGCCTGGCCGCTGGTGCAGCGCGCGCACGCCCATATCCAGGTCGATCTCTTCCTGCCCTACCTGCCGCGGCCGCTTCTGCGGCTGAGCTGGTGGGCGAGCCAGGCCACGGGGATGCTGGTCTTCGGCCTGATCGCCTACGGCGCGATCGACCTCGCCGCCGAGAGCGTCGCCATCCGCGAGAGCTCCGCCGCGACGCTGGGTTATCCGATCTGGCCCGCGAAGGTCGCCTGTGCCCTGGGCGCGGTCATCACCATCGGGGTCTTTCTGCTGCAGACGCTCCGCCGCCTGCTGCACGGTGCGGAGGACGCATGAGCGGGCTCGAGCAGGGCGGCCTCGCCTTCGCGGTCCTTCTGACGATGCTCGCCATCGGCGTGCCGGTGGGCTTCGCGCTGGCCGGCGTCGCTGCCGCGGGGCTCTATTTCAGCGTCGGCGCGACCTTCGTTCTGACCACCTTCAAGAGCGCGCCCTACACGCTGGCGAGCGACTACACCTTCGTGGTGGTCCCGATGTTCGTTCTCATGGGCGCGATCGCCGGGCGCGCCGGGATCATCGGCGACCTCTACGGCGCCGCGCAGGCCATGCTCAGCCGCGTGCGCGGCGGGCTTTTCATGGCGACCATCGTGGCGCAGGCGGGTTTCGCCGCGGCCTCCGGCTCGACCGTCGTCGCCTCCAGCGTCTTCACCCGGATGGCGCTGCCCGAGATGCTGCGCTTCCGCTACGATCCCGGCGTCTCGGCGGGCTGTATCGCGGCGGCGGGCACGCTCGCCGGGCTGATCCCGCCGTCCATCGCGATGGTGCTCTATGCGCTGCTCACCGGCGAGCCGGTGGGCGCGCTGCTGATCGCGGGCATCCTGCCCGGTATCCTGACGGCCGTGAGCTACATGGCCGGTATCCGGGTCTTCCTGCACTTTCGTCCGCATTGGGCGCCGCCGATCACGGAGCACGTCTCGTGGCCGGGGCGTATCCGCGCACTCGGCAAGGTCTGGAGCGTGCTGCTCCTGATGATCCTCGTCATCGGCGGCATCTACTCGGGGCTTTTCCCGCCCTCGGCCGCGGGGGCGATCGGCGCGGCCGGCGCGCTGACGATCGCGCTGGCGATGCGGCGCATCGACGGCGGGCAGCTCTGGGACGGGCTGATCGAATCGGCGCGGATCACGGCGATGATCTTCCTCGTGATCATCGGTGGCCTGATCTTCAGCCGTTTCCTTTCGATCAGCGGTTTCATCGGCGACCTGCGCGCGCTCGTGGTCTCGACCGAACTCGGAGTCGCGGGCTTCCTCGCGATGACGGTCGCACTTTTCCTTCTCCTGGGGATGTTCCTCGATTCGGTCTCGCTCCTGGTGATCGCGGTTCCGTTCCTCTATCCGATCTCGCAGACCCTCGGGATGGACCCGATCTGGTTCGCGGTGATCATCGTCAAGCTGATCGAGATCGCGGCGATCACGCCGCCGGTGGGGCTCAACCTTTACGCGGTGCTCGCGGCTGCGGAGCGGCAGGTCACCACGGCCGGGCTTTTCAGGGGGGTGCTGCCCTTCATCGCGATCGAGATGGCGGTGCTCGCGCTTCTGCTCGCCGTCCCGGCGATCGCGACCACCCTGCCCCGGACAATGGGATAGCGCGCATGCGGCTCATCGACTTCTTCGACCGCGCGGCGGAGCTCGACCCGGAGCGCACGTTCGTCCGGCAGGGCCCGGTCGCGCGCAGCTACGCCGAGAGCCGGGACGCCACGCACCGGATCGCCGCAGCGCTGCACCGCGACGGGATCGCGCCCGGCATGCGCGTCGGCGTCTACATGCCCAACGACTGGCGCGGGCTGGAGGCGATGTTCGGCCTCTTCCGTGCAGGGGCGGTGATGGTCCCGGTCAACGTCCGCAACGCGGTCGCGCAGAACGCACAGATCCTGCACGACGCCGGCATTCGCGCGATCGTCTTTCACTCCGCCTTCGCGGCCGAGGTGGCCGAGGTGCGCCGCGCCTGCCCGGAGCTCGCCCTCGCCGTCTGCCTCGACCGCGCGACGGACGGCGCGCCCGCCCTCTCCGACTGGATGGCGCCGGCGGGCACCACGGCGTCCGACGTGCCGCACGACCCGCAGGACCTCTGGACGCTTTACGCCACGAGCGGCACGACGGGCCGCTCGAAGTCCGTGCGCCACACGCATCTGACGAACCTCGTCGCCTCGATGGACATGCTGCACGCGCTGGAGGTGCACGGCCCCGTCCGCAACCTCGTCGTCGCGCCGATGACGCATTTCGCGGGCACCTTCATCTTCGCGCTGACCGTGACAGGCGGCACGCACATCCTGATGGACGGTCCCGCGCCGGGCGAGATCCTCGCCGCGATCGAGGCGGAGCGGGCGCAGATCCTGTTCCTGCCGCCGACGCTGATCTACCGGATGCTCGCCGAGCCGGCGCTCGGGCGGCACGACTATTCGAGCCTGCACCGTTTCGTCTACGCCGCCGCACCGATGGCCGGAGAGAAGCTGCGCGAGGCGGTGGCCGCCTTCGGCCCGGTGATGAGCAATTTCTACGGGCAGGCGGAGGCGCTCGGCCCGATCTCCTTTCTGCCGCCGGAGGATCATGCCCCGGAGGCGGACGAGGCCGGGCGCGCGCGCATGGCCTCCATCGGCCGGCCCTCGATCCTGCGCCGGGTGCGCGTCGTCGGCGCGGACGGCACCCCCCTGCCGCCCGGCACGCGGGGCGAGGTCGCCGTGCGCAGCTGGGGCGTGACACCCGGCTACGAGGGCAACGCCGAGGCCACGCAGGCGGCCTTCCGCGACGGCTGGTACCTGACAGGCGACATCGGCATCGCCGACGCCGAGGGTTACGTGACGCTGGTCGACCGGAAATCCGACATGATCATTTCGGGCGGCTTCAACGTCTTCCCCGCCGAGGTCGAGCGCGCGCTGCTGTCGCATCCGGACGTGCTCGACGCCGCGGTGATCGGCGTGCCGCATCCGGACTGGGGCGAGGCGGTGACCGCGGTGATCGAGCCGCGCCCCGGCGCCGAGGTCGCGCCGGAGACGCTGATCGCACTCTGCAGGGACCAGCTCGGC
>NZ_JAWLFS010000112.1:0-9433 GCF_041685465.1 Rhodosalinus sp.
CAAGTACTCCGGGGGTGAATTGGCCGTCAGGCCAAGAGGGGGCAGCGCCCCCTCCCGTCCGGCCCGCTCAGGGCAAGGCCGGGAAATCGCCGCGCCGGTGCCCCTCGACCATGCGCCGGAGCGCCTCGGGTGCCAGCACCTCCACCGCCTCGCCCCACTGGTAGAGATGCCAGGCCATCTCCAGGTGTCCCGAGGCATGGAAACGCAGGGTGAGCGCCCCGTCGGCCTCCTCGGTCATCTCCTGTCCGGGGTGAAAGACGAATTCGCGCGCCACCGCCGCCGCCTCCGGCGCGAAGCGCCAGACCACCTCGCCGTATTCGTCCTCGTCGTGGAAGGAGCCGAAGGCGCGCGCGGCATGCGCGGCGAGGTCGAAGCCGGCATCGCGCGCGAAGCTTTCGGGCTCCAGCCGCGCCGACGCGATCCGGTCGAGGCGGAAATGGCGGGTGCGCCCGTCGCCGCGCGCGTCCCGGGCCACCAGGTAGCGCCGCGTGCCGAGGAGCAGCCCGTAGGGCTCGACGCGGCGCGCGCGCGGCGCGGCGTCGCGGGCCCCGGCATAGGCGATCGTCAACCGTTGCGGCGCCTTCAGCGCCTCGGCGATCACGCCCAGCAGGTCCGGGCGCACGCGGACACGCGGGCCGGGGCGCGAGGCGAAGCCCTGCGCCTCCAGCAGCGCCTCGGCGTCCGCTTCCACCCGGCGGGCATGCGGCCCCGGCATCGCGGCGAGCAGCCGGTCGCGCAGCCGGGCGAGGGCCGCGGCATCGCGCGCCGCGCCCTCGCGCTCCGCGCGGCGGACCGACATCTCGAGGGCGGTGAGCTCCGATTCGCGCAGCCCCTGCGCGAGGACCATGCGCGCCGCGCCCGCGTCGAGCTTCCAGTACTTGCGCTGGCTCTCGTCCGTGCGCGTGCGCACACCGCGAAAGGTGTCCTCCAGCGCGCGGGTCATGCGCTGGGCCGTGCGCCGGTCCACCTCGAAGGTTTCCTCGATCTCGTCGAGCGAGACGCCGCCGTGGCGCGCGCCGGCGATCTCGGCGAGGCGGAGGAGGTCGGTGGCCTTGCGGAACGACATGGCGTCAGAGCAGGCCGAGCCGGCGCGCGACCTCAAGGGGCAGGCCGCCGGGGTTGCCAGGGTAAATCCAGTCGAGGGTCAGGCCGGTGCGTGCGACCGGAGCCGCACGCTGGTCGATGGTCGGCCGCTGCCGCCCATGCTCCCAGTGAGACACCGTATTCTTTTTCGTGCCGCAGATCACGCCGAGGTCAGATTGTGAAAGCTGCCAGCATCTGCGGATCTGCCGCATGCGCCGAGCGATCGCGTCGTGCGAATGGTCGCCCTGGGGGCGGATGGATCCCGTCCGGTCGTCGCTCACACCGTGTCCCCCCTCGCCTCCGTCCCTCCGTCATGCGCCCGCGTCGGACGCCCCCTCGAGGCGCAGCATGCGGCCGCCGAGATCGCGGAAGGCGCGCTGCCGGCAGGTGAGGACGAGGATCTGCAGATCGCTCGCCTGCCGGTGGAGCGCGTCGAACATCCGCTCGATGCGATCGTCGTCGGTGAAGACCAGCGCATCGTCGAGGATCACCGGCGCGTGCCGCCCGTCCTTCGCCAGCATCCGCGCGAAGGCGAGCCGGACGAGCAGCGCCACCTGTTCCTGCGTGCCGCCCGAAAGGATGTCGATCGGCTCCTCCTGCCCGTCGCGGATCAGCGCGCGCGGCAGCAGCGTCTCGTCGCCCCAGTCGAGCTCCGCCTCGGGCCAGAGAAGCCCGAGAAGCGGGCGGAGCTCGGTCGCCACCGGCTCGAAATAGCGCTCGCGCGCCTCGGCGCGGGCGGCTTCCAGCGCGTCGCGCAGGCGCGTCAGCGTGGCCACCTCGCGCTCGATCCGCGCGAGGTCGGCCTCCGCGGCGGCGCGCGTGTCCCGGGTCTCGGCGAGGCGCTCTTCCACCGCGTCGCCCGCGCCCTGCGCGATGCGCTCGTCGAGCGCGGCGATCGCCGGGCGCAGTTCGGCGACGCGGGTCGCGGCCTGATCCACGACCGAGCGCGCGCGGGTGAGGGCGGCCCCCGCGGCGGCGAGGTCGGGCGCGTTGCGCTCGGCCTCCCCGAGCGTCGTCTCGGCGGCCTCGCGCGCCGCGCGGGCCTGCGCGAGCGCCTCCTCCAGCGCCGTCGCATCCGTCGCGTCCAGCCGGTCGAGGGCGGTGGCGGCGCGCGCGCGACGGGCGTCTGCCGCCTCGCTGGCCGCCTCGGCGCGGGCGGCGGCGGTGCGGGCCTCCGCCGCGGTGGCCTCGGCGGCGGCGCGGCGGTTCTCGGCGTCCGCGCGGGCGGCGCGTGCGGCGCCGAGCGCGCGCTCGGTCGTGCAGGGGTCGAGCGGGGGCGCCTCGGCTGTCGTCTCCGCCGTCTCCGCAGTCTCGGGGATCGCGGCGCGCGCGGCGCGCAGCGCCTCCAGTCCCTCCGGCGCAGCGGTCTCGAGGCGAGCCTTCGCCTCTCCCGCGCGGCGCTCGGCCTCGGCGCGCGCGGCGGCGGCTGCGCGGGCGGCGTCGAGGGTCTCCGCGTCCGCGGCGACCAGCGCCTCCGCGAAGGCGGTCGCGGCGCGCTCCGTGTCGGCGGCCTCCTGCGGGCCCGTGCCGGGGCGCACGGTCAGCGTGCCGAGCCCGGCGAGCGTCAGCTCCGCGCCCTCGGGAACCGGCACCGGCGTATCCCCGGGCAGCTCTTCGCCGTCCCGCATGACGCTGCCCGCGCAGCCGGCGGCGTAGCGCATGACGAGCTGCGGTGCGGCGCCGTCCCGGCGGGCGCGCGCGGCGCGGAGGTCCCGGTCGAGGTCCTCCAGCCGGCGCAGCGTGGCGGCGTCGGGACCGTGACGGGCCGCCGCGGCGGCCTCCTCCATCGCGGTGCGCGCGGCCTCCGCCCGCTCCAGCCGGGCGGCGAGATCGGCGCGCCGCGCCGCGCCGTCGCGCGCCGCCTGCCGGCGCTGGGCGTCGCGGTGCGCGGCCTCTGCGGCCTCGAGCGTGGCATCGGCCGCGGCGAGCCCCTTGCGCGCCGCCTCCGCCGCCGCGTCCGCCGCTGCGACGCGGGCCTGTGCCGCGTCGCGCGTGCCGGTGGCCGCTTCTGCCGCCTCCGTCGCGGCGTCACGTTCGGCCAGCGCCGCCCGCAGCCCGTCCAGCCGCACGGCGAGGTCGGTCTCGCGGAGCTCTGCGGCCTGCAACGCGCGGCGGTGCCCCTCCACGCGCTCGGCGTGGCGCTCGGCGGCCTGATGGGCGGCCTGCGCCTCGGCGAGACGCTTGGCGCGCGCGGCGGCGGCCTCGGGCTCTTCCAGATCGGAGAGGTCGCGGCGGAGCCTGCGGCGCTCGTCGAGCGCCGCGTGCAGCGCCCGCGCCGTGGCGTCGAGTTCGGCCTCCTCGGCCTTTAGCTGCTCGACCCGTTCCTGCGCGGCCTTCCAGGGTCCGCCGGTCCTGGGCCGGCCGGTCGTGGTGCAGTAGTCGGAGAACTCCTCGGCGCAGCGCGCGAGGGCGGCGTCCATGCGCCGCCCGCCGGTCATCGCCTCCACCTCGCCGGTGACCGAGGACAGGAGGTCGCGCCGCGCGGCGAGCGCCGCTTCCTGCTCGCGCCGGTTGCCGTGGTCGAGGCCGGTCATTCCCTGACGCACCCAGAGAAGGCCCGCGGGCCCGCCCGCCGCGTCGCCCATCAGCCGCGCGATCCAGTCCTCGGCCGCGTCGGCCTGCGCGACCAGTCGTCCGCCGCTCTCGACGCGGGCACAGGGTTTCGAGAGCCAGCGCTTGGAGAGCGTGAAGCGCCCCTCGGCCGTCTCGATCTCGACGGCGACCTCGGGCGCGCCGCCGGCGTGGGGGCGCAGCGCGCGCACCTCCTTGTCCTTCGAGCCGTGCGGGCGCTGGAAAAGCGCCTGCAGCGCGTCGAACAGGGTGGACTTGCCCTGTTCGTTGGGCTCGGAGAGCACGTTGAGCCCGTCGCCGATCCCCGCCACGCGCGCGGGTTCGGTGAAACGGCGGACGTTCTCGAGGCGGATGGCACGCAGTTTCATTCCCGCATCTCCCGCACGATGGCGTAGAGCCGGGCGAGCGCGGCGTTCGCGATCTCGCGCTGATCGGGCGAGAGGCCGTCGTCGGTGGCCTCCGCGCGGAGCCGGTCGGCGGCGAGGCGGAGCGCGCCCGCGCGGTCGATGGCGTCGAGATCGGCCTCCTCGTAGTGGGTGGCGAGCGCCTCCGTATCGAGACGGAAATGCGCGAACTCCGGCGCGGCGCGGGTGGCCGCATCCTGCAGTCGCGCCTGCTCGGCGAGGCTGGCGCGGCCGGCCGCCGAGACGCTCAGCAGCACCTCGCGCCGCCCGGCCTCCGGCAGGAGCGCGGCGAGCGCGGCGGCGGCGTCCTGGCCCGGCGTGAGGCGCAGCCCGGCCCGCGTCCAGAGGAAGGCGCCGGTCTCGATCTCGCGCACCTGCGGGGCCGCGCCGGGCCCTTCGAGCGTGACGGCGAGGCAGACGCCGCGCCGGTCGTGGCGGAAGCGGTCCTGCTCGGGGCTGCCCGCGTAGTGCACCCGTGCGCCGATCTCCAGCCGGCCGTGCCAGTCGCCGAGGGCGAGGTAGTCGAGGCGCGCGCTCCGGTCGCGGTCGGGCGGGATGGTCGCGCCGGTGTCGTCGAAATCCGTGACGCCGCCGTGCGCGAGCCCGATGCGCGCCGTGCCCGCGTCGCTCGGCATGGTGACGAGCGCCTCGGTCGGGTCGCGCCCGGCCGAACGGTAGGCCACCGGGCAGGGCAGGAGCGTCGCCGCGGCCCCGAGGCTCACCGGCGCGGCGTCGATGAGCGCATGCACGTTGGCCGGGGCGTCGCGCGCGATCGTGGCCCAGAGCGGCTCGGCCTCGCGCAGGTTGTCGTGGTTGCCGGGCAGGAGCCACCACGCGAGGTCGTCGTTCTCCCCCATCGCGGCGAGGGCCTGCCGCACCACGGCATAGGAGGGCGTGGGACTGTCGAAGGTGTCGCCGGCAAGCAGGATGTCCCGCGCACCGTGGGCGCGCGCGGCCGTGGCGAGGCGGCCCAGCGCGGTGTGGCGCGCCTCGGTCAGGCGGCCGCGCAGGTTCGCATCCGGCGTGTCGGGCAGGCTCGCGAATCGGCGGCCGAGATGCAGGTCCGAACTGTGAATGAAGCGAAAGGTGGTCATGCTGTCCCCGGGCTAGCGACTCGTCTCTACCGGCATGCGGGCCGGTCTCGTCGCTTGTGCCGGCGAGGGGGCGACAGAAACTGTCGTGGCAAAATTCGTCACCTTCGGTTGCAACCCGACATCCTGTGCGTGTTTCGCGGGCCCGGCGCGCGGCGTCAAGACATCGTCGCCCCGTCGTTGTGGCCGACCCGACAGGCCGTCCCCGTCGGGTCGGTGCCTCGCGCCCGCGCATCGCTCCGACGAGGTGCTGTTGCGCCCGGCCGGGCGGCGGGATCGGGGTGGGCGGGTCAGGGATCGGGACAGGCCGCGGCGCGCGCGTGCGCGCGGCTACCAGCCCTCGGTGCCGCGGGCGCCCTTCGGGTGTCCGCGGAGGTTGTCCGTGACCCATCCCCCGTAGAAGTCGCCGGCCTGCGGCTGCACGTCTGCGTCGCCGACGAAACAGGCCTCCATCGCTCCGGCGTAGAAGGCGAGATAGCCGGCGATCGGGCGGAAGCGCGGGCTCGGCCGGTCGTACGCCCAGGCGGCGCGCGGTGCGGTCGTGCTGCCGCAGACGACGTCGAAGTAGCGCGCCTGCCCCTTCCATTCGCACAGGCTGCGGCCACGGGCCGGGCGAAGCTCGGCGTGCACGTCCTCGGGCGGGATGTAGTACGTCGGCGCATGGTGCGTCTCGAGCACGCGGTAACCGCGCGTGGTCTGCGCCGCGAGGATGCCGCCAAGCCGGACGCGAAGGCGCTGCGGCACGGGCTCCAGTGCCGGAGGACGCGGGTAGTCCTGAACGTTTTCGAGGGGCAATTCGCTCATGGCGGGGGAGATAGAGCGGGCGGCGCCGCGCGCCAGCGTGCAAGGGCGCAGTTCCGCGCCGGGCGGTCGCTGGACTCGACCGTGACGGCGCGGAACTGCGCGTGCCACGCACGGCGCGGGCTGGGGACTTGACCCTGACCGGGCGCGATACCGGACCCCGGAGGCATGCCTCCGGGGCCTGTGACGATCCTTGGCGCCCGTGTGCCCCGCCTGCATTGATGGCCGTCAACGCCGGCCCGTCACCGAGCGTGGAGATGCGCTGCGACGTCGTCCTCGGTAAGGTCGTGGCCGGAGAGGTGCGCAAGCGCGTCGCAGTCCAGAACGCGCAGGCGGTAGGGGGTGACGATCTCGATCACGCCGTCGTTTTCCAGCGCGTGGATCGCCCGGCTCAGCGCCTCGGGTCGCGTTCCGAGCACCTGTGCGAGATCCCGCCGCTTTATCGGGATGTCGATCACCGTCACGCCGTCCTCGCACAGCCTGTTTTCCTGCATGAAGGTCCAGCGCCGATGCAGGAACAGCAGGAAGCCCGCAACGCGCTCGGTGGCACGGTGGTTGCAGAGAAGCCCGAGCCATTCGCGCGCGCTGTCGAGCTCGTTGAGAAGGCCGAGGATGACCAGTCGTTCCAGATCCGGGTTCCGTTCGACAAGCGATTCAAATTCGTGTTTGTCGAACAGAATGATGTCGCAGTCCGAGGCCGCCTCGATCGAGAACGGCATCGGCCCGTCGAACACCCGCCCGAAGATGTCTCCTTCGACGAGCAGGCCGACGATCTGCTGTTTTCCGTCCACCAGCGTCTTCCGCATGCGCAGAACGCCCGAGATCACGTATCCGACGGCATCGGTCCCCTTGCCGGCCGGATAAAGGACATCGTCGCGCGCAAGGCGGGCGGGGCGCGACATCGCGTCGAGTTCCGCCAGAAGGGCGCCGTCCAGTCCCGCGAAGGGGGGCAGAGAGTGCAGGTCTTTCATCTTGCCCAATCCAGTCGTGCCGAAACGGTGCGGCCCGCCCCGCACGTCCCGCGTGCAACGCTGCGCCCTTTTGTTGCATTTCTAACGAACGATAATGTCACGTCACCATTTTTTACCGCGCTTCGGCGAAAATCGGCCTGTGCCGGACGGGGCGCGTGCACGTTGTGTCCCGTCAATGTGACGCGCGCCCGAATCGCGGCTATCCTGCCTGCCGCAGGGTCATCCGTGGCCGGAGCAGCGTGAATCGACACGACACGACGCACTGCGGTTCACCCGTCACGCGTGCGACCGGCCCGGTGACGGTCGAAATGCCGCGTGCCTGCTGCGCCGCGGTCCGTTCCGGGCCCGGAAACGAGCGCACAGGGCGGCAGGGCGCGGCATTCGGGTGAGCGCGGGCATCGGCCAGCGGAACGCGAGGGAGACGTCATGAGTGAACCACGCCCCCATCACGCGCCGCCCTGCGATGCGTGTCCGCACACGATCGCGGGGCGCTGCCATCTGGGGCACCTCGCCAGGGTGCGCTGCGTGACGCTGGCGGCCGAAACGGTGCTCTGCCATCAGGGCGACCGGACGGAGCGTGTCGGCGTGCTCCAGACAGGCTATGTCCGCCTCGTGCGCTTCAGCGCCGAGGGGCGGCGCGTCGGCCTCGGCGTGGCGCGGCCGGGTGACCTGATCGGGGCGATGCCGGGGCGCACGGTTGCCTACACGCTCGAGGCGGCAACGCGCGTGACGCTCTGCGTGACCGACCCCGCGACGCTGGAGCGCGGAATGGACGCGAACGCGGCGCTGCGCCGGCAGATGCTGACCAGCACCGCCGAACAGCTCTCCCGTGTACGGGAGCAGATCTGGTTGCGCGGCCGTCTGTCGAGCCGCGAGCGGGTCATCGCCTTTCTCGTGCACGCCGCGCAGGACATGGCGGCGACGCCTCAGCCCGACGGCAGCCTCATCGTGGATGTGCCGCTCCCGCGCCGCGACTGGGCCGACATCAGCGATACCGCGCTGGAAACCGTGAGCCGCACCGTCTCCGCGCTCGCCGAGCAGGGCGAGGTGCAGAGCCTCGGCGGCGGCCGCTACCGGATCGCGGATCTTGACCGGCTGGCGCGGCTCGCGCGGCTGTCCGGCGACGCCGATGCCGCCGCCTGATCCCGGGCGCGCGTGCAGCCGGCAGTGCCGGGACCGTGCCGCCGTGCCGCAGGCCCCGGTCCTCGGCCTCCCGCGGTTCAGGCCCCGGCGACCGGCAGGAAACGGGTGAGCACGTAGCCCGCCGCCGCGACATGGCCGAGGGTGATCGCCACCGAGAGGCCGTGCAGCCATTTGAACCGCGTGCGCGCCCCGGTGTCCGTGGCGTGGTTGATCGCCGGCATCAGGAGTTCGCGCGCAGGCACCGTCGTCGCGGCCACGGCGGCCATGAGGCCCGCGCCGAGGCGGTCCTGCGGCCAGAGCAGCGCCGCCGCCAGCGCGGCGCCGACGAGCACGAAAAGATAGAAATGCGGGAAGGCGCGCCGGATCGTCGCACCGGCCGTCTCGGCCGGCAGGGCCGTGAAGAGGAACGCCGCGAAGCCGAAGGAATAAAGCACCATTCCCCCGAAGAGGAGCGCGGTGGTCAGAAGCGCGAGGACGCTCATGGCCGCGCCCCGTCGCCCTGCCGCGCCGGCGTGCGCGTCAGATCCTCCGCAATCGCCGCGCCGCTCGCCCATGCGGCTTCCACCCGCGGACCGAGGCACCAGTCCCCACCGAGGTGCAGCGTCCCCTCCGGTGCGCGCAGGAAGGCCGCGCCGAGCGGCGTCGCCACCCGCGCGTAACGCCAGCGATGCCCGGCGACGTGGAGGGCATCCTCGGGCGCGGCGCCGATTTCCGCCGCGAGCGCGGGCAGGAGGCGCTGCGCGATCGTCGCGCGGTCCTCTTCGAGGTGGGCGCGGCTCCACGCCGGCGTCGCCTGTGCGACCCAGGCGGTGGCGTGGGCCGCGCGCCCCGGCTTCGTGCTGTCCTGCGCGATCCAGGCGAGTGGGCCGCCCTCCGGGCGTGCCTGCACGAAGGGGCGGGGCGCCGCCGCGGGAAAGGCGGCCATCAAGGTCAGGCAGGGCGCCATCTCCACGGCCGTGAGCCGCGGCACGAGCGTCTCCGGCATACCGCGCAGCCGCGCCGCCTGCGGCGCGGGGAGCGTCAGCACCACCTGCGCCGCCTCGATGGGACCGCTCGTCGTCTCGACCCGCCAGCCTGCACCGGCGCGTTCGAGCGCTGTCACCTCCACACCCTGCCGAAGATCGAGGTCCGCGGCCATCGCCCGCGGCAGCGCCGACATGCCCGGCCGTCCGACGCGATGCGGCTCCGCGCCGCCGTCGTTCCAGGTCGCCGTCGCACCGGGCAGCGCGTCGAGCAACGCGGCGAAACCGGCATCACGCACGGTGAAATACTGAGCCCCGTGGTCGAAGCGCAGCTCGCCCGCCTCGACGGTGGCACGGCGGGTCGCCATCCGCCCGCCCGGGCCGCGCCCCTTGTCGAGCACGAGCGG
>NZ_JAWLFS010000113.1:0-9403 GCF_041685465.1 Rhodosalinus sp.
GCTCAGCGGCCCCAGGTGCGGACCGGCCCGCAATCCATGTGCACGAAGTCGGAGGAGGTGTACTTGCCGACGCCGCCGGCACGACAGGCCATCGCGGCGCTCGCCAGCTGGCGGACGGAGCGCGAGCGCATGTGCAGATCCGCCGCCTCGCCGCGCATGTGACGGGAATTCTTCGCGACCCCGGAACTCCGACGGCGGAGCATCGCGTTGGTCTCGGGACTGCGGTAGCCCGAGACGAGGGTGTAGGGTTCGGAGGTGTCGAGCATGTTGTGCGCGGCGGTCATCATGTCGATGGTGCGCGTGTTGATCGCCTTCACCTGTCCGTTGCGCCAGTCGCGCATGAAGCGGTGGATCTCGTCCACCGCCTCGCGGATGTACTCGCCCTCGATCCAGTAGATCGTGTCGATCCGCTCGCCGGTGCGGCCGGAATACATTCGCAGTCGCCGGATGTCGCCCGCCCCGCGGAGGAAGCCCGCCGCGCCGGCGAAGGTGGGCGCTGCCGTGATCGTCGTGGCGGCGAACGCGGCCAGCAGGCCGCGGCGCGTCACCGCGCGCGCGCTGGAATCATCCGTCATGAGTGTGCCTGTCCTGTCTCTTCTGCCTTGCCACGACGTTGCGCGGCATTGTCCGTCATCCCCGATGCGGGAAGTCTGCCTCACCGGGCCGTGCACAGAAAGACTGATTCGCGCTAAACTTCGGTAAATCGCCCGGATCGGCAAAAATCTGCCCAAGGGTGCGACGGTTCCCGGGCGTTGCAGGGATGCCGCGCACAAGCCTGAAGCGACGTCGCATGACGAGACGTGAATGGACAGCGACAGGCCACTGCGGCTCTAGACGAGGAGAGGTTTGCTCGCCGACGCGTCCTGGCGCCGGCCCCAGACGGAGAGACGCCCATGCTGCCACCCCGCGTTTTGTCCCGGCAACTCCGATGCCTGCGCGCCGCTGCGCTGGCCATCGCCTGCGCCCTGCCGGTTTCGGCAAGCGCGTCGGACGTGACCGCCTTCAAGCAGGCGCTCGCCGAGACGATCGCAGAGCGACCGGCCGCGGCCAAGGTCTACCGCGCGCGGGGCTTCGCGCCGATCTGGACGACCGGGGACGCGGAGGCGCAGCGCCGGCGTGCCGCGCTTTTCGAGGCGGTGGCCGCGCTGCCGCTGCACGGGCTGCCGGCCATCGAGCTCGACGGGATGCGCACGCGCATGGCCGAGGCACGCACCGCCCGCGACCTCGGCCGGGTCGAGGCGGAGCTGTCGGGGCTCTTCCTGCGCTACACCCGGCTCATGGGCGCGGGCCTGCTGACCCCCTCCGAGATCGACGTCGACATGGTCCGCGAGGTGCCGCGCCCCGACCTGGCCGCAGCGCTGCGCGCCTTCGCGGAGGCCGACCGGCCGGCGGCCTACCTGCGCGACCTCGCACCGCGCAGCGCGGAATACACGCGCCTGATGAAGGCGCGGTTCGAGCTCGCGGAGGTGGTGCGCGCCGGCGGTTGGGGGCCGGAGGTGCGCGCCCGGCGGCTGGACCCCGGCGACACGGGGCCCGAGGTCGTCGCGCTGCGCGACCGCCTGATCGCGATGGGCCACCTGCGGCGGAGCGCCTCGGCGCGTTACGACGCCGCGATGGTGGAGGCGGTGCGCCGCTTTCAGGAGACGCACGGCCTCGAGGCGGACGGGGTGGCCGGTGCCGCGACGCTTGCGGCGGTCAACACGCCGGCCGAGGCGCGGCTGCAGTCGGTGCTGGTCGCGCTGGAGCGCGAGCGCTGGTTGCCGCGCGAGCGGGGCGCGCGCCACATCCTCGTCAACCTGACCGATTTCTCGGCGCGGATCATGGACGACGGCAAGGTGACCTTCCGCACCCGGGCCGTCGTCGGCGCGCGCAGCCCCGTCGGCAAGCACACGCCCGAGTTCTCCGACGAGATGGAGCACATGGTGCTCAACCCGTCGTGGCACGTCCCGCGCTCGATCCTCGCGCGGGACTACCTTCCGAAGATGAAACAGAACCGGAACGCGGCATCCTACCTGCAACTCGTCGACGGAAGCGGCCGCGTGGTGAACCGGAGTTCCGTGAATTTCAACGCCTACAACGCGCGCAACTTCCCCTTCAACGTGCGCCAGCCGCCGGGGCCGCGCAACGCGCTCGGACTGGTGAAGTTCATGTTCCCGAACGAGCACGCGATCTACCTGCACGACACCCCGGAAAAGCACCTCTTCGACCGCCAGGACCGGACCTACTCGAGCGGCTGCGTGCGCCTGAAGGAGCCCTTCGAGTTCGCCTACGAGCTTCTGCGCCCGCAGACCGACGATCCGCAGGGCCTTTTCCACTCGGTGCTCGAGACCGGCCGCGAGACGCGGATCGACCTCGACACCCATGTGCCGGTGCATCTCATCTATCGCACCGTGCGGGCGCGCCCGGACGGGCGCCTCGCGTTCCGGCCCGATATCTACGGCCGCGACGCGAAGGTGTGGACCGCGCTCGCCGCGCGAGGGGTGGCGATCGCGGACGCGGAGGGCTAGGGAGATCCCGCACGCCGTGCGGAGGTGACATGCCCCAGACCCTCGGAGAGCTCGCCCGCGCCCTTGGCCTCGTGGCAGAGGGCGATACCAGCCTGCCGATCGTCGGCGCCGCGGAGCCCGCGGACGCCGGGCCTGCGGATCTCGCCATCGCGTCGACGCCGGCCTATGCCGAGCGGCTGGGCGAGGGCCGCGCGCGCGCCGCGCTCCTCTGGGACGGCGCCGACTGGCAGGCGCTGGGCCTCGCCGGCGCCATCTGCCCGCCCCGCCCGCGCTTCGCGATGGCGGGGCTGACCGCCACGCTCGATCCCGGGCCCGGCTTCCCGCCGGGGCGCCACGCGTCCGCGGTGATCGACCCGCGCGCCGAACTGGGACCGGAGGTCACGGTGGGGGCGCTCGCGGTGATCGAGGCGGGCGCGCGCATCGGCGCGGGCGCGGTGATCGGGCCGCACTGTTACGTCGGCGCCGGGGCGGTGATCGGGCCGGGGGCGCGGCTCCGCGAAGGCGTCAGGATCGGTGCGCGCGTGCGGATCGGCGCGCGCTTCACCGCGCAGCCGGGCGCGGTGGTGGGCGGCGACGGCTTCTCCTTCGTCACCCCCGAAGAGGCCGGTGTCGAGCGCGCGCGCGCCACCCTCGGCGCGGAGGAGGCGGAGGCCGCGCCCGGGCGCCAGAGCTGGGCACGCATCCACTCGCTCGGGGGGGTCACGATCGGCGACGACGTGGAGATCGGTGCGGCCACCTGCATCGACCGGGGCACCATCCGCGACACGGTGATCGGTGACGGCACCAAGATCGACAACCTCGTTCAGATCGCCCACAACGCGGTGATCGGGCGGGACTGTCTCTTTGCCGGGCACTCGGGCGTGGCGGGCTCGGCGCGCGTCGGCGACCATGTGGTGATGGCCGGGCAGGCCGGCGTGGCCGACAACGTCACCGTCGGCGACAACGTCGTGATCGCGGCGGGCACCAAGATCCTCTCCAACGTGCCGGCCGGCCGCGTCATGATGGGCTATCCCGCGACGCGCATGGAGACGCATGTGGAGAGCTACAAGGCGCTGCGGCGCCTGCCGCGCCTCGCCCGGGAGATCGCCGCGCTCAAGAAAGCTGTTTCAAAGCCCGGCGCGAGCGACTAGATCGGGCGCGGCAGTCTCACGACGAAGGGATGAGGACGATGACGGACGTCCGCGACAAGGTGATCGGCATCATCGCGGAGCAGGCCGTGCTCGAGCCCGCGGATGTCAGCGCCGATGCGACGCTCGACGATCTCGGCATCGACAGCCTCGGCCTCGTCGAGAGCATCTTCGCCATCGAGGAGGCCTTCGACATCTCCGTGCCCTTCAACGCCAACGCCCCGGAGGCGGGCGATTTCGACATCTCCTCGGTGGATGCGATCGTGGCCGGGATCGAACGGCTGATCGCCGAGCAGCACGGGCGCACGGGCGGCGCATGACGACGACGATGCGCCGGGTGGCGATCACCGGGGCCGGCACGATCAACCCGCTCGGGCACTCCGTGCCCGCGACGCTCGAGGCAATGCGCGAGGGCCGCTGCGGGATCGGTCCTCTCGACATCCGCGACGTGGAGCGCCTCTCCGTCCGCATCGGCGGGCAGGTGACGGACTTCCGCGAGGAGGCGCATTTCAACCGCCAGCAGCTCGCCCTCTACGACCGCTTCACGCAGTTCACCCTGATCGCCGCGCGCGAGGCGATCGCGCAGGCCGGGCTCGACTTCGAGGGCGAGCTTGCCGCGACCTCGGGCGTGGTCTTGGGGACGGCCGGCGGCGGTGTCGGCACCTGGGACGAGAACTACCGCCACGTCTACGAGGCCGGCAAGAATCGCGTCCATCCCTTCGTGGTGCCGAAGCTGATGAACAACGCCGCCGCGAGCCACGTCTCGATGGAGTACGACCTGAAGGGGCCCTCCTTCACGGTCTCCACCGCCTGCGCCTCGTCCAACCATGCCATGGCGCAGGCGTTCCAGATGGTGCGCCTCGGCATGAGCCGCGTGATGGTCACCGGCGGCTCCGAGTCCATGCTCTGCTTCGGCGGCGTGAAGGCCTGGGAGGGGCTGCGCGTCATGAGCCGCGACGCCTGCCGCCCCTTCAGCGCCAACCGCAACGGCATGGTGCAGGGCGAGGGCGCGGGCGTCTTCGTCTTCGAGGACATGGAGCACGCGAAGGCCCGCGGCGCCGAGATCCTCGCCGAGGTGGCGGGCTTCGCGATGAGTTCCGACGCCGCCGACATCGTCATGCCCTCCAAGCAGGGCGCCGCGCGCGCGATGGCAGGCGCACTCCGCGACGGCGGCATCGACCCCGCGGCGGTCGGCTACATCAACGCCCACGGCACCGGCACGCTCGCCAACGACAAGACCGAATGCGCCGCGGTCGCCGACGTCTTCGGCGCCCACGCCGACCGGCTGATGATCTCGTCGACGAAGTCGATGCACGGCCACCTGATCGGCGGCACCGGCGCGGTCGAGCTTCTCTCTTGCATCATGGCGGTGCGCGACGGCGTCGTCGCGCCGACCATCGGCTACGAGGAGCCGGACCCCGAGTGCGCGCTCGACGTCGTGCCGAACGCGGCACGGGAGGCCGAGGTCGAGGTCGCCCTCTCCAACGCCTTCGCCTTCGGCGGCCTCAACGCCGTCCTCGCGCTCCGCCGGGTCTGAGCCCGTGCCGGACCGCCCGGCCTCGCGGGCGCAGGTCTTCCGGTGCCGCGTGCGGGCGAGGGGCGCTGCCCCTCGCGCTCCCCGGGATATTTCGACCAAGAAGAAGCAGGGAGCCGACACTGCCCCCCATCATCTTGGTTCAAATACTCCGGGGGTGAATTGGCCGTCAGGCCAAGAGGGGGCAGCGCCCCCTCCCGCGGCGCCGCGCCCATCGCGCGGCGCACCGCGTCAGCGCCCGCGCCAGATCCAGCCGCCGCCCAGCACGCGGCTGCCGCCGGTCTCGTAGAAGACGCAGGCCTGGCCAGGGCTCACGCCCTCTTCCGGCGACAGGAGCTCGACCTCCGCTTCCGTCTCCGAAAGCGGCCGCAGGATCGCCTCCGACGGCGGGCGCGTGGAGCGTACCTTGACCGAGATCTCGCGTTCGGCCGTGTCGGTGAAGCCGCCGTCCCCGATCCAGTTCACCTCGCGCACGGGCACGCGGCGCGTGGCGAGCATCTCCTTGGGGCCGACGATCACCCGGCGCGTCTCCACGTCGAGCCTGACCACGTAGAGCGGTTCGGAAAGCCCGCCGATGCCGAGCCCGCGGCGCTGGCCGACGGTGTAGTGGATGAGCCCCGGGTGCGCGCCCAGCACGCGGCCGTCGGCGTGCACGATCTCGCCCGGCTCGGCCGCGCCCGGGCGCAGCTTCTCGATCACCGCCGCGTAGTCGCCGTTCGGCACGAAGCAGATGTCCTGGCTGTCGGGCTTGTCGGCCACCGGCAGCCCGTAGCGCGCGGCGAGCGCGCGGGTCTCGTCCTTCGAGGCGAGACCGCCCAGCGGAAAGCGCAGGTAATCGAGCTGTTCGCGCGTGGTCGAGAAGAGGAAGTAGCTCTGGTCGCGCGCCCCGTCCGCGGCCATGTGCAGCTCCGGCCCCGTCGGCCCGGTCTCGCGCCGGATGTAATGGCCCGTCGCCATGCAGTCGGCCTCGAGGTCCCTGGCCGTTTCCAGCAGGTCGCGGAACTTCACGCGCTCGTTGCAGCGGATGCAGGGCACCGGCGTCGCGCCGCCGAGGTAGCTGTCGGCGAACTCGTCGATCACCGCCTCGCGGAAGACGTTCTCGTAGTCGAGCACGTAGTGCGGGAAGCCCCGCGTCTCGGCCACGCGGCGCGCGTCGTGGATGTCGCGGCCGGCGCAGCAGGCGCCCTTCTTGGCGAGCGCCGCGCCGTGGTCGTAGAGCTGAAGCGTGACGCCGACGACGTCGTACCCCTCCTCCGCGAGCATCGCGGCGACGACCGAGCTGTCGACACCGCCCGACATCGCGACCACGACGCGGGTCTCGGCCGGCGGCTTCGGCAGGCCGAGGGAATTCAGGGGCTGGGCGGCGTCGAGCGACATGATCGGACCTCTCGGGAAGTGCGCGGAATATAGGAAAATCCGCCGCATTCTCAAGGCCGCGTTTCAGTCTCCCTTAAACGCCCTGCCTGAGGCTCGCCGCAAGCAACCGGAGGAGCCCCATGTATCTGCGCAAGATGAAGGGCCCGCGCGCCGTGACCCTGCCCGACGGCCGCGTGATGACGCGGGCCGATCTGCCGCCGCCGGACACCCGGCGCTGGGTCGCCTCGCGCAAGGCCGCAGTGGTGCGCGCGGTGCGCCACGGACTGATCGACCGTGCCGAGGCGATCGCGCGCTACGCCCTCAGCGAGGAAGAGCTCGAGGAATGGATTCGCGCCACCGAACTGGGCGGGGAACACGCTCTGCGCGCTACGGCGCGACGAAGGACAACTAAAGATTGCAAAACGGCGCGAGAGAGATAGTATTTTCGACGGTAACGCAGGGTTAACCTTTTTTGTTCACCTTGCGTTTCCGTACCGAGCGAAGAAGCGGAGGGCCGGGGATGCGCGTGCTGCTGGTGGAAGACGACCCGACGACCTTGAAGAGCATCGAATTGATGCTGACCCATGCCGATCTGAACGTCTATGCGACGGACCTCGGCGAGGAGGCGGTCGATCTGGCCAAGCTCTATGATTACGACCTGATCATTCTCGATCTCGAACTGCCCGACATGACCGGGCACGACGTGCTGCGCCAGCTCCGCCTCGCGCGGATCGCGACCCCGATCCTGATCCTTTCGGGGGCCGACGACACCGAGAGCAAGCTCAAGGGCTTCGGCTTCGGGGCGGACGACTACCTGACGAAGCCCTTCCACCGCGAGGAGCTCGTGGCGCGGATCCACGCCATCATCCGCCGCTCCAAGGGGCACTCGCAGTCGGTGATCCGGACCGGCAAGATCGCCGTCAATCTCGATGCCAAGACCGTCGAGGCGGAAGGCCGGCCGGTGCACCTGACGGGCAAGGAATACCAGATGCTGGAGCTGCTGAGCCTGCGCAAGGGGACCACGCTGACCAAGGAGATGTTCCTCAACCACCTCTACGGCGGCATGGACGAGCCCGAGCTCAAGATCATCGACGTCTTCATCTGCAAGCTGCGCAAGAAGCTCGCGGAGGCCACGGGGGAGGCGAGCTATATCGAGACGGTCTGGGGCCGCGGCTACGTCCTGCGCGACCCCGAGCCCCAGGCCACCGCGCCCGGGACCACCGCGCCCGGCTCCGTCGCGGCGAGCGCCTGAGCGGCGGCGGGCGCGGCGGCCACTGGACGCCTGTGCGCCGCGGTCCTATCACTCCGCCCTGGAGACATCGGGCGAGGAGAGGACCGTGGCCGAGGAGACGCCCGTCGCAGCGACGCCTGTCGAGGAGTTGAGCAGGGCCGAGGCCGCCGCGGAGCTTCGCCGCCTCGCCGAGGAGATCGCGCGCGCCGACGAGGCCTATTACGTCGCCGACGCGCCCCGGATGAGCGACGCGGCCTACGACCGGCTCAAGCGCCGCAACGCCGATATCGAGGCGCGTTTTCCCGACCTCAAGCGCCCCGACAGCCCGAGCGAGCGGGTCGGCGCCCGCCCCGCGGAGACCTTCGCCAAGGTGCGCCACGCGGTGCGCATGCTCTCGCTCGAGAACGCCTTCGAGCGCGAGGAGATCGCGGAGTTCGACGCGCGCGTGCGCCGCTACCTGAACCTTGGCCCGGAGGCCGCGCTGACCTATACCGCAGAGCCCAAGATCGACGGGCTCAGCCTCTCGATCCGCTACGAGGGCGGGCGGCTCGTGCAGGCGGCCACGCGCGGCGACGGCACCGAGGGCGAGGACGTCACCCGCAACGTCCGCACCATCGACGAGATCCCCGAGACCCTCGCGGGCGCACCGGAGATCCTCGAGGTGCGCGGCGAGGTCTACATGAGCCACGCCGACTTCGAGGCGCTGAACGCCCGCCAGGTCGAGCGCGGCGACAAGCGCTTCGCCAACCCGCGCAACGCCGCCGCCGGCAGCCTGCGCCAGCTCGACCCGGAGGTGACGCGCGCCCGCCCGTTGCGCTTCTTCGCCTACGGCTGGGGGCAGCTCTCCGCCCCGCTCGCCGCGACGCAGAAACAGGCGATCGACCGCCTCGGCGCGCTGGGCTTCCCGGTCAACCCGCTCACCGCGCTCTGCGACGGCCCCGACGCGATGCTCGCCCATTACGCGCAGATCGAGCAGCAGCGCGCGACGCTCGGCTACGACATCGACGGCGTCGTCTACAAGGTGAACGATCTGACCCTGCAGGAGCGGCTCGGTTACCGCTCGACCACGCCGCGCTGGGCGCTCGCGCACAAGTTCCCGGCCGAGCTCGCCTGGACCCGGCTGGAGGGGATCGACATCCAGGTGGGCCGCACCGGCGCGCTCTCGCCGGTCGCGCGGCTCACGCCGGTGACGGTGGGCGGCGTCGTCGTCTCGAACGCGACGCTCCACAACGAGGACTACATCGCCGGCCGCGACGCGGAGGGAAACCCGATCCGCGAGGGGCGCGACATCCGCGCGGGCGACTGGGTGCAGGTCTATCGCGCGGGCGACGTGATCCCGAAGATCGCGGACGTCGACCTCTCGCGCCGGCCGGCGGACGCGGCGCCCTACGACTTCCCGAGGACCTGCCCGGCCTGCGGCTCCGACGCGATCCGCGAGGAGGGCGATTCGGTGCGCCGCTGCACCGGCGGGCTGATCTGCCCGGCGCAGGCCATCGAGAAGCTGAAGCACTTCGTCTCGCGCGGCGCCTTCGACATCGAGGGGCTGGGCGCGAAGCAGGTGGAGCAGTTCTATCGCCTCGCCTGGATCCGCGAGCCGGCCGACATCTTCACGCTGCGCGCGCGCGACGCGGCGGGGGAGAAGGCGCTG
>NZ_JAWLFS010000114.1:0-9394 GCF_041685465.1 Rhodosalinus sp.
GTCGGCCTGCGCGATTTCGGCGCACCAGACCGCTTCAAGGTGGCCGGACGCCGCAAGCTCAGCCCGAGCGAGAGCCCGTCCGGGCGCTGAGCGCATGGCATCATCGGCCGACCGGCGCCCACGCGCGGGAGGTGTCGGAGCGATGCGCTGCGGGATCGCGATCAGGCGCTCCCCGCAGCGCAGGCATTGACGCCGGCGTGGTCACGGTCGACGGCAGGGCGGTCCTGGCCCGGCCGCGGTTCCCGGCAGGGACCGAGCCGAAGAAAGGCCGGACCGCCGGGCATCGTAATGCCGGCGCCCGTTGCAGGACAGGACCAGCCCGGGGCGATGAGATGGACATGCGGTTCCGATCCGCGGATCGGGGCCTGTTCACTGACGCCCCGGGCCAGGTCGCCACATGGCTCGCCGGCGCCTGCGTCGCGTCCTGCCCGTCGCAGACCGCCAGCGGGGCGGCATATCATGGCGGCGTCCGGACGCCGTCAATTCTCGGCCGAGCAAGGCAAACCCCAAGCTGCCGAGGCTGCGAGGTTTCGCGGACACTCTACCGCCGCGGACTTGAAATTCCCTCCGGCTGGCGATACAAACAAACGAACGTTTGGTAAAAGGCTTGTGCCACTCAGGATGGAGCGATTTCATGGACGGGCAGGGCGCCGACGACATCGTGTACGATCCGTCCGATCCGGCGGTCATGGCCGACCCGTTTCCCGTCTATGCACGCCTGCGCGAGCAGGACCCTGTCCACTGGAGCCCCTCGGTGAAGTCGTGGATCGTCACGCGCTATGAGGATGTGCGCGATCTGCTTCTCTCCGACAGCCTTTCGGTGAACCGGCTGGTGCGGTTCTACACCGCGCGCCCGCCGGCGGAGGCCGAGCTCCTGCGCGACCTGATTCATTACCTCAACCTCTGGCTCGCGTTCCGCGATCCGCCCGATCACACGCGGCTGCGCCGGATCATGCGCCACGCCTTCACCGCCCCGGCGATCGAGCGGATGCGCCCCAGCATCGGCGAGATCACCGAGATGCTGCTCGACCGGCTTGAGGCACGCGGCGCCGACCGGGTCGACCTGATCCGCGAGTTCGCGCTGCAGCTGCCGGCCTTCGTCATCATGGACCTGCTCGACGTGCCGCGCGACCGGCTCGACGATTTCAAGGACTGGTCCGACGACATGGCCGTCTTCATCGGCGGTGCGCGCAATGCGACCGACAAATACGCGCGCGCCGCGCGCGGCTGTCAGAAGATGTCGGGCTATTTCCGCGACCTCGTGGCCGAGCGTCGGCGCGATCCCCGGCCGAGCTTCCTGATGGACCTGATCGAGGCGCAGGACGAGGGCGACAGCCTGAGCGACGACGAGATCGTGGCGACCTGCATCCTCGTCCTCTTCGCGGGGCACGAGACGACCACGAACCTCATCGGCAACGCGGCGCTTCTGCTGCTGCGCCATCCCGATCAGCTGGCGCTTCTGCGGCAGGATCCGGCGTTGATTCACGGCGCGATCGAGGAAGTGCTGCGCTACGACGGGCCCACGAACGCACTGGTGCGCGAGGTGGCGGAAGACCACGCGCTGCACGGCCGACGGCTGCGCGAGGGCGAGCGTGTCTTCGTCATGGTCAACTCGGCCAACCGTGACCCGCGGCAGTTCGCGGAGCCCGAACGCTTCGACATCACCCGCGCGCAGAACCGGCACCTGACCTTCGGGCAGGGGATCCACCTCTGCCTCGGCGCGAAGCTCGCGCGGGAGGAGGGGCGCATTGCCGTGCAGGCGCTCTTCGAGCGGTTCCCGGAGATGGCGCTCGATCCGGACGAGCCGCCCGAATGGCTCGATGCTATGGTGCCCCGGGGCACCCGGCGATTGCCGGTGCGCCTGAAAGGTTAGCCGCCACTCACGGCCGGCGCGGCCCTCGGCGGCTGCACAAGGGAGGTGAGGACATGAAACGCGCGATCTTCCGTCGGCACGGGCGACCAGAGGAGGTGATCGAGATCGTCGAGGCGCCCGACCCGCTCCCCGGCCCCGGCGAGGTGCGGGTGCGCAACCGGGTGATGACGATCAACCCTGCCGATCTGCTCACCATCGAAGGTCGCTACGGTGCGGAGCCGATCACGCTCCCCGCGACGCCCGGCGTCGGCGCCTACGGCGTGGTGGACGCCGTGGGCGAGGGGGTGACGCATCTTGCGACGGGCGACGCGGTGCTGCCGGCCGGGCAGGGGCTCTGGGCCGACACGGTCGTTCTCGACGCGCGCATGGCGCCGCGCGCGCCTGAGGGCGCGGATCCCGAACAGGCCGCGCTGATGCGCGCCAACCCTGGGACGGCGCGGCTGCTCCTGACCTCGGTCACGGATCTCGCGCCGGGGGACTGGATCGTGCAGAACGCCGCCAACTCCAACGTCGGGCGCATGGTGATCCGCTTCGCCCGCGAAATGGGGGTGCACACGGTCAACATCGTGCGCCGGGACGACGTCCGCGCCGCGCTCGCGGCCGACGGGGCCGACGCCGTGATCGTGGACGACGGGCGCACGGATCTCGCCGCCGCCGTGACCGCGGCCGCCGGCGCACCGCCGCGCCTCGCGTTCGACGCGGTGGGCGGCAGTGCGACCGCCGAGCTCGCCGCCGCGGTGGCGCCGCGCGGGCGGGTGGTGGTCTACGGCCTCCTCTCGGGCGAGGACAGCCGCGTGGGCGCGCGCGATCTGGTGTTCCGGGACGTGCGCGTGCAGGGGTTCTGGCTCGCGGACTGGTACGCCACCGCGTCCCCCGAGGCGATGCGCGACCTGCACGGCTTCCTCGCGCAGAAGCTCGCCGAGGGCGTGATCCACACCGAGGTGGAGGCGCGCTATCCCCTCGACCGCGTCCGCGACGCGGTCGCCCATGCCGCCCGGGGCGGGCGCTCGGGCAAGATCCTTCTGACGGGAGAGAGCGGATGCGCGCCGTCTACGTGATCGCCACATCCTGCACGGCCTTCGGCAAGCGGCCGGAGGACGGCTTCAAGGACCTCACGCGGGAGGCCTATCTCGACTGCCTCGCCGATGCCGGCTGGGAGGACGGCACGCCGATCGAGCAGGCGTGGTTCGGCAACTGCGGCATGGGCACCTTCGGACAGCGCAACATCCGCGGACAGGTCTGTTTCACGCCGCTGGTGCGCGAGGGGCTCTTTCCCGAGCGGGTGGCGATGATCAACGTGGAGGGTGGCTGCGCGACCGCGTCGATGGCGTTCCACGGAGCATGGAAGGACGTGGCCTCCGGCGACATGGACGTGGCGCTGGCCATCGGTGTGGAAAAGACCTTCGTGCCCGAGGACCCGGCGCGCACCCTCGAGATCTTCGAGGGCGGCATCGACCAGCTCGACCCCGGGGAATGGCACGCCTACTACCGCGCGCGGGGAGACGAGGCGGGCAAGCCCTTCGAGCCGAACGGCGGCGGCGGCACGGTCTTCATGAACACCTACGCCATGCAGGCCGCCTGGCACATGCGCCACCACGGGACCACGCGCGAGCAGATCGCCGTCGCCGCGTCCAAGACCCACGGCCACGGCGCGCTCAACCCCAAGGCGCAGTACCGCTTCGAGGTCTCCGTCGAGGAGGCGCTGGCCGACCGCGAGGTGTCCTGGCCGATCACGCGCGCGATGGCCGCGCCGGTGGGCGACGGGGCGGCGGCGGCGATCCTCGTCTCGGGCGACGCGCTCGCGCGGATGCCGGAGGCGGTCCGTCGCCGCGCCGTCAAGGTCCGCGCCTCCGTCCTGAGCGGCGGCAAGTACCGTGCCGCCGACGAACCGGGGCTCAGCCGCGTCGCCGCGCGCAAGGCCTACGACAGGGCGGGCCTAGGCCCCGAGGACGTGGACCTGCTGGAGGTGCACGACGCCACCTCCTTCTGCGAGATCTTCCAGCTCGAGATGCTGGGCTTCGCCGCGGACGGCGGCGGTGGCCCGCTGGTCGAGAGCGGGGCGACGGCGCTCGGCGGACGTCTGCCGGTGAACCTTTCCGGCGGGCTGGTCTCGAAGGGGCATCCGGTGGGCGCCACCGGCCTGTCGA
This sequence comes from Rhodosalinus sp., assembly GCF_041685465.1. Classification (NCBI taxonomy): domain Bacteria; kingdom Pseudomonadati; phylum Pseudomonadota; class Alphaproteobacteria; order Rhodobacterales; family Paracoccaceae; genus Rhodosalinus; species Rhodosalinus sp. The sequence continues at coordinate 4,021 of NZ_JAWLFS010000114.1, forward strand.
TGATCCACGAGCTCGCGCTGCAGCTGCGCGGCGAGGCCGGCGCGCGGCAGACCGAGCGCGCCCGCATCGCGCTCGCCGAGAACGGCGGCGGCGTCATCGGTTTCGACGAGGCGGCCTGCTCGGTGATCCTGCTCGAAGCCCCCGGACCGACATGAGGGGCGCGGTCAGGGATCGTCAGTGATCCGGCGGCGCCCGGCCGCGCCGTCGTCGAGCAGCGCGCCGGCCTCCGGCGTCACCATCAGGTCGCAGAACAGCGTGCGCTCCAGCGCGAAACTCTCCGCGTCCGGGGCCGCGCCCCGCCGCGTCAACCGCTTGATATGGGCGAGCGCGCGCGCGGGCTTCCGGGCGAGGCGCCCGGCGAGGGCCTGCGCGGCGGCGACCGCGTCCGCACCCCCGTCGAGGGCAAGCCCGCTCGCCACCATCTGGTGCGGGGTGAGCGTGTCGCCCGTGAGCGTCATCTGAAGCGCGCGCGACAGCCCCATCAGCCGTGGCAGGCGCTGCGTGCCCCCGGCGCCCGGCAGAATGCCGAGGTTGATTTCCGGCAGGCCGAAGGCATGGTCGCCCGCCTCGACCGTCCGCAGGTCGCAGGCAAGCGCGAGCTCGAAGCCCCCGCCCATCGCCGTGCCGTTCAGCGCGGCGACGTAAACCGTCGTGCCCTCCTCGATCAGGCGCAGCGCCCGGTGGATCGGCCCCTCCTTCACCGGGCGATCCATGGAGAAGGTCATGCCGCGCGCGGCCATCGACCGGGCCTGCGGCGCGAGCGCCTTGAGATCGTAGTGCCGGATGAAGACGCCGGGCGTTCCGCCGGACAAAACGCAGATACGAACCTCCGGATCGGCGTCGACGCGCTCCACGGCGTCGAGCAGCTCGTCCTCCATCGCCCTGTCCATGTACCCGGCGTCCGGGTTGGAGACCACGATCCGCGCGATTGCGCCCTCGACATGAAGCGTCGCCTTTCCGGTCTCCATGGCCGGTCTCCCTTGCCGCGGGCGGGTCGCCCCGCATTCACACTCGAAATTCAAACAAACATTCGGTAAAACCATCCCGCCGCGCCGGTCGCGGGCCGCGCCCCCTGTGCGGCCGGGTGGGCCGGCGGACCGAAGACGGGAGAGCGCAGTGCCGATACGACAGGCAGACGAGAACGCCGGCGCGGACGGTGCCCGGCCGCGGCGCCGCAACAAGCGCGAGGAGGTCCTCCTCAAGGCAGCGGAGCTGATCGCGCGTCACGGGATCGACGGGACCTCGATGCGCGACATCGCGGCGGCGGTCGATATGCTGCCTGGCTCGCTCTACTACCATTTCGCCTCCAAGGAGGACATGCTGCAGGCCATCCATGAACGGGTGGTCGCGGACATGACCCGGCGCGTCGAGGAGGCGGTCGCCCGTGTGGCGACCCCGTGGGACCGGCTGGAGGCGGCAGCCGTCGCCCATCTCGAGGGGCTGATCGCCACCGGCAACATGATCACCATCATCTCTCCCGATTTCGCCGAGGACCGGCGCGCGCTCAACGCGACGCTCAAGGGACAGCGCAACGCCTACGAGGTCATGTTCCGCCGGCTCTTCGAGGCCCTCGATCTGCCGCGGGGCGTGGACCCCGTGCTCCTGCGCCTTCAGCTTCTCGGCGCGCTCAACTGGGTGCCCGTCTGGTTCGATCCTGCGGCCGAGCGGACGCCGGCCGAAATCGCGCGCGCCTTCGTCGCGACGCTGCGGGCGGCCTACGCAGACCGCCCGCAGGGGTAAGCCGGTACCGGGGTAACGGCGGCCGGGCACGTCACTTGGTGAAAGTGAAGGCTCCATTGCGCAGACGTCCTCCGGCGAGCATCTCGTCGACCTCGATCTGCGCCAGCGCCGAGCCTTCGGGCCCCGAAATCTCCACCGATACGGGCTCGGCCATGCAATAGTCCCCGGTGAAGGGGATCTGAAGCAACCCGAGCCCGGCACCTCCGCCAGCTTCGGCCACGTAGTTGAGCGTGCCCCCGCCGGCCACGCAGTCGCCGGAAGGCCGGACCACCAGCTCGATCGTGCCGGCACCGTCGCCGCCGGTGCCGGTCCAGAGGTCGCCGTCTTCGGTCTGCCCGGCGTCGCCCGTAGCGACGGCAGCGCCGAAATGCGTACGCATGGCCGCGGCGACCTTCGGATCCGGCCCGTACCAGCCCCCCAGAATATGGCGCGCCGGCGCGCCCGAGGCCGAATCCCACCCCGCGAGGTTCACGTAGGCATAGGCGGCGCTGTAGGGCGTGAGGCCATAGCCCGCCTCGGCATCGTAGACGTTGAGACCGCCTGACAGGTCCTCGGCCGGGGTCACGCCGGCGGGCAGCAACCCGGTGAGGCTTTCGGCCTTCCACGTCACCGCGATCGTGACGGTATTCGCATCCGTCATCAGATAGGGCGGGGCCGGCGCATTCTCCGCCGCCGCGGGCAGCGCCATGGCGCTCAGAGTCGTGAGCACTGCGGCCGTTGCGTATCGTGTCGCGTATCGCATGTCGTTTCTCCTCCCTGCGCTGCAACGCCCCTTGTTCTTCAACTTGCAGCGTCTCTCCAATACGGGGCGCGAAGCTCCTTCTTGATGACCTTGCCGAGGGCGTTCCGCGGGAACGCCTCGCGGAACTCGAGGCCGACGAGGCGCTGCGTCTTGGCCAGCCGCGCATTCGCCCAGTCACGGATTTCCTCGGCCGAGGCGGTCGCGCCCTCGGCCGGGATCACCAGCGCAAGGCAGCTCTCGCCCCATTTCTCGTGCGGCACCCCGATCACCGTGACGTCGCGCACCGCGGGATGGGAGCCCACGATCTCCTCCACGTCGGTGGGAAAGACGTTGAAGCCACCCGAGATGATCATGTCCTTCTTGCGGTCCACGATCCGCAGGAAGCCATCCTCGTCCAGAACGCCGATATCGCCGGACCGCACGAAGGTGCGCCCGCGCTCGTCGCGCCAGATCAGCTCCGCCGTCTGGTCCGTGCGCCGGTTGTAGGCCTGCATGAGCCCGGCGCCGTAGCCCGCGATCTCGCCCGGGGTGCCGCGGGGCGCCTCGTTGCCCTGATCGTCGAGGATGCGCACCTCGAAGCCGAGGACCGGCGTGCCGACGGTGTCGAACTTCTCCTCGTGCTGGTGTGGCTTCAGCACGCTCGCGAAGCCCTCGGAAAAGCCGTAGAGCTCGTAGAGGCCGGGCGAGAGGCGCGCGATGATCTGGCGCTTGGTCTCGCGCCGGAGCGGAGAGCCGGCGGAGAGGACCGTGCGCAGGCTCGACAGGTCCGCGGTGTCGAGCTCCGGGCGCTCCAGGACCATGACGTATTGGGCAGGCACCATGAAGGTGTGCGTGATCCCCTCCCGCGCCACCGTCTCCAGGAACGCTGCCGGATCGAAGGCGGGCATGACGTGCAGCGTGCCCCCCGCGAAGAGGGTGGGCAGCATCATCAGCCAGGTGCCGTTGGAATAGAGCGGCGTGGTGGTCAGTGCCCGGCTTTCCGAGCCGAAGCCCATCTCGACCGCGTTGGAAAAGGCCCAGTGCAGGCGCGCGCGATGCGTCTGCACGATGCCCTTCGGCAGGCCGGTGGTCCCGGAGGAATAGATGATGTTGAACGTGTCGGTCATCGCGTGCCGCACGTCCGGCACGGTGTCGGGAGCGCTTCGGTAGATCTCCTCCAGCGCCGGCCAGCCGCCTGCCTCGAAGCCGGAGGCCACCCAAGTGCCGACGGCCGTGTCCGTGTCGGCGAGCGCGCGTGCGCGATCCGCGAATTCGGCCGAGACGAAGGCCGTCTGCGCGCCGCAGTCCGCAAGCAGGGTGCGAAGCTGTTCCACGGTCAGAAGCCCCGAGAGCGGCACCACGCAGCCGCCCGCGCGCACCACGCCGAAAAGGCACTCCAGCATCTCGACCGAGTTGCCCATCATCACCGCGACACGGTCGCCCTGTTTCAGCCCGGCGTCCTTGAGAAAGTTCGCGACGCGGTTGATGTTCGCGACGAAAGCGCCCCAGCTTCGCCGCTCGGCGCCGCAGATCACGGCGGGCTTGTCGGGGTAGTGCCGGGCGTGCGCCGCGAAGAGATCGGGCAGATAGACCTGTGCGTCGTCGATCACGTCGGTCATGTCGGTCAGCGCTCCTCCCTTTTCTGTCGCGCGCGGCGGCCGGTCCCGGCCCAAGGTGCCGCGTGTCCTCCCGCCGTGGCGCTTGGGGAGCCTAGCGCAGATCCTGTAGCGCGCCAAACAGTTGTTTGTTAGCCTGTGTCGAAACGGGAGGACCGCGCATGTGGCCGGACGAGAGGACAGGGCCCGCGCTCAGGGCGCATCTGGCGGTGCGGCTCAAGCTGCCGCTCTTCGTGGCGCCGATGTTCCTCGTCTCCGGCCCCGAGCTCATCGTCGCCGCGTCGCGCGCCGGGGCCCTCTCGGCCTTCCCCTCGATCAATGCGCGCACGGGCGCGGACCTCGAGGCGTGGCTCGAGCGGATCGCCGATGGTGCGGCCGGTGGCGCGCCCTGGGGCGTGAACCTGATCGTGCACCGCTCCAACACGCGGCTGCGCGACGATCTCGCCGCGACGGTGCGCGCGCGGGCGCCGCTGGTCGTGGCCTCGGTCGGGCCGCCGGACGAGGTGGTCGCGGAGGTGCACGCCTACGGCGGTCTCGTCTTCTCCGACGTCGCCAGCGTGCGCCACGCCCGCAAGGCCGCGGCGGCCGGGGTGGACGGCCTCGTGCTGCTGACGGCGGGGGCCGGAGGCAACACCGGCTGGCTCAACCCCTTCGCCTTCGTGACCGAGGTGCGGCGGTTCTTCGATGGTCCCCTCGCGGTGGCGGGCGCGATCGGGACGGGGCGGGCGCTCCATGCGCTCGAAGTCCTCGACGCCGATCTGGGCTATGCCGGCACGCCCTTCATCGCCACCGAGGAAAGCCGTGCGCTGGCCGACCACAAGGCGACGGTCGTCGCGACCGAGGCCGACGGCGTCACTCAAAGCAGCCTCGTCACCGGCATCCCCGCCAATTTCGCGCGGGAAAGCCTCGTGCGGGAGGGCGTGATCGCCCCCGACGGCACGCCGCTGCACGAAGGCGCACTCGACATCGCGTCCTGGAAAACCGTCTGGAGCATGGGCCACGGCTGCGGCGGGGTGGCGACGATCGGACCGGCCGGGGAGGTGATCGCCGGGATGGCGGCGGACTGGCGCGCCGCCCGTCAGATGCTACGCTCCCGCCCCGCCCAGTAGGGCGCGCGGAGCTCGCGGCGCAGCACCTTGCCCGTCGCGTTGCGCGGCAGGCTGTCCCGGACCTCTACGGATTTCGGCGCCTTGAGGCTGCCGAGCTGGTCCCTGCAGAGTGCGATCAGCGTCTCCGGCGCGACCTCGGCGCCGGGGCGCGGCTCGATCACCGCGGTCACCGCCTCGCCCCAGTCCGG
>NZ_JAWLFS010000115.1:0-9381 GCF_041685465.1 Rhodosalinus sp.
GCATCTGGTGGCCACCGGCGCGGTCGCGGTGGGCGACGACCTGATCCACTCGGTCGCGGGCGGGAGCCTGCTGTCGCGCGTCTCGCGCCGCTTCGGGGAAGGGATCGTCAACGGCGCGCTCACCGCGCGCGTCGGCGTCGCCGCGATGGAGGTCTGCCGCCCCCTGCCCTTCCGCGCGGTGGCCGCGCCGAGCGTCTCGCGCCTTGTCCACCGGGCGCTCACCGGGCTCTTCGGCAAGGGCGCGGAGTAAACGTCGCGCAGCGAGAAACCGCCCGCCCGCCTCAGCCGCGCGCGATCTCCACGAAGCGGTCGATCTCGGCGTCCGGAATCGACCAGTCGCAGACCAGCCGCGCGGTGAGCGCCTCCTCCGGGTCGTCGCCCTCGAGCGATCCCTCCCAGAGATAATACTGCGCCCCGGCCTCGATGAGGCGCCGGTGCATCGCGCGCGGCATCCGCGGAAAGAGCATGTTCGCGCGCGGCTCATTCAGGAACGAAACGCCCGGCAGCGCGCGCAGCCCCTCGGCGAGGCGCGCGCAGGCGGCGTTGGCGCGCCGCGCGCTGTCGAGCCAGAGCCCGCCGGAGAGATACCCCTCCATCTGCGCGGCGAGGTAGCGGTACTTCGAGAAGAGATGCCCGCCCCGCTTGCGGCGCAGCTCGAACTCCCAGGCCACCGCCGGGTCGAAGAAGATCACCGCCTCCACGCCCGGGCAGCCGTTCTTGGAGGCGCCGAAGCTCACCGCGTCCACCCCGGCCTTCCACGTCATCTCGGCCGGGCTGGCGTTCAGCGCGACGAGCGCGTTGGCGAAGCGTGCGCCGTCGAGGTGCATCTTCAGCCCGAAGTCGCGCGCCACCGCGCCCAGCGCCGCGATCTGGTCGGTGTCGTAGACGCCGCCCCGCTCCGTCGCCTGCGTGATGGAGACTGGCCCGCGCTGCGGCCCGTGCACGCCGCGGCTCTCCTCGGCGGCGATGGCGGCATGGAGCGCCTCCGGCGACATGCGGTCGCTCTCGCCCACAAGGGCGAGCTTCGCGCCGCCCGAGTAGAACTCCGGCGCGTTGCACTCGTCCTCGTGGATATGCGCGACCGGCGTGCAGAAGATCGCCTGCCACGGCTGCGACAGCGTGGCGAGCGCCAGCGCGTTGGCGGCGGTGCCCGTGGCGACCAGATGCACCGAAGCCTCCGGCGCCTCGAAGATCTCGCGCAGTTGCGCGGTGACGCGCGCGGTCACCTCGTCGGCGCCGTAGGGCTTGGCGTAGCCGTCGTTCGCGGCGCTCATCGCCTCGAGCACCTGCGGGTGCGCCGGGCCGGCGTTGTCGGAGGCGAACTGCATCAGCGGGGTTCCTCTATCACGTGATCTTCCCAGTCGTCTTCGTCGACCGCGAACTCGGGCACCGTCCGCTCCCGAACCGAGACGCCCGCGTCGTGCACGGAGCGCGGGTCGCCCGAGATCAGCGGGTGCCAGTCGTGAAGCGGCCGCCCCTCGTGCAGGAGCCGGTAGGCGCAGGTCGCCGGCAGCCAGTAGAGGTGATCCGGGATCGTCTCGGGCGTGAGCACGATGCACTCGGGCACGAACTGGTGGCGGATCTCGTATTGTCCGCAGCGGCAGGTTTCATCGTCGAAGAGCCGGCAGGCCACCCGCGTCAGCACCACCTCGCCGGTGTCGGCGTCCTCGAGCTTGTTGAGACAGCACTTGCCGCAGCCGTCGCAGAGCGCCTCCCACTCGGCGCGGGTCATCTCGCCGAGGCGCTTGCGCTCCCAGAAACGCGGCGCGAGGCCGGAGCGGTCGATCGGATCGCGGCTCACAACGCCTCCAGCATCGTGCGGGCGCGGGCGCAATCCGTCTCCATCTGCGCCACGAGATGATCGACGCTGTCGAACTTCTCCTCAGGGCGCAGGAAATCGATCAGCGCGACCGAGAGATGCGCGCCGTAGAGATCGCCCGCGAAGTCGAGGATGTAGGTCTCGAGGTTGGCGCGGTTCTCGCCGAACATCGGCCGCACGCCGATCGAGGCGGCACCGTGATAGGTGCCGGCATGGGGCCCGTCGAGCACGTCGACCAGCACGGCATAGACCCCGAAGCGCGGCGGGTGCAGCCCCTCGATCGACATGTTCGCGGTCGGATAGCCGAGGTCGCGGCCCCGCTGCTCGCCGCCGATCACCGGCCCCTCGATCCGGTGCCAATGGCCGAGGAGGGCCTTGGCGTCGCGCGGCCGCCCCTCGGACAGCGCCCTGCGGATCGCCGTGGAGGAGACGCGCGTCGGCCCTTCGGTGACCATGTCGGCCACCGTGACGCCGAAGCCCATCGCGGCGCCGAACCGGGCGAGGTCGGCCACGTCGCCGGCGCGATCCTTGCCGAAACAGAAATCGCGCCCCACCACCGCGTGGCGCAGCCCGAGCCCGTCGCGCAGCACCTCCGCCGCGAATCCCTCGGGCGTGAGCGCGGCCATCGCCGCGTTGAACTTGAGCTCGTAGAGCCGCGCGACGCCCAGCTTCTCCAGCCGGTGCGCCCGCGCCTCCGGCCCGGTCAGGCGGAAAGGCGTCGCGGCGGGCGCGAAGTATTCCCGCGGATGCGGCTCGAAGGTCACCACGCCGAGCGGCGCGCCGAGGCGCGCGGCCTCTGCGCGGGTGATGTCGATCACCGCCGTGTGCCCGATGTGCACGCCGTCGAAATTCCCGATGGCGGCCGCGGCGCCGCGGTCCTCGGGTGCCGTGAACTGATGGTCGCGCACGATCCGCATGGGTCAGCCACGTAGCGCCGCGTGGCACAGGGCGCAAGCGGCCCGCCCCGCGCCGCGGCGTCACGCGAAACGGCGCGGGGCGGGCCGCCGGGCGGCAGCGGTCAGTCGAACTTGCGCGAGGGGGCGAGCACCGTGGCCTCGCCCACGAGGACCTTCTTGCCGTCCACGCGGCAGCGGCAGTCAAGCGTGACACGGCGCTTGGCGTGATCGATGGCCGTCACCTCGACCTCGGCGAGAACCGTGTCGCCCGGCCGCACGGGGCCGAGGAATTTCAGCGTCTGGCCCATGTAGACCGTGCCGTGCCCCGGCAACTGCTCGCCGATCACCGCCGAGATCAGCCCCGCGGTGAGCATCCCGTGCGCGATACGCCCGTGAAAGATCGTGTCCTGCGCATAGTCCTCGTCCAGATGGACGGGGTTCCGGTCGGTGGAGACCTCGGCGAACATCTCGATATCCCGCTCCGTCACCACCTTCCGCAGGTGACGGGTCATGCCCATCTCGATATCCTCGATGCAGATCGTGCCCCGCGGCAGGTTGTCCAACATCCGCCCCTCCGGACTTCCCAGGAAATTATCGGACGCCGAAACGCGCCCTGCAGCAATTTCATTACTTCGCGCGCGCAGAAAAGCAAGAGCGAAGTGTGCGCTGCGTCATCGGAGCGCGCCGATGGCGTAGTCGGGCGACACCTGCTCGGCCGCGAGCCAGCGCTCCAGCGCCTGCGCGTCGGGCTGTCGCTGCGTCCGCGTCTCCGCCCGGGCGAGCCCGCCGGTGATGTAGAGCGAATCGATCCCCTCCCCCGTCGCGCCGGCCACGTCCGTGCGCGTGCCGTCGCCGATGGCGAGCATCCGGTCGCGCGGCACCGCGCGCCCCATCGCCGCGAGCCGGCGATAGGCGAGGTCGTAGATCGGCGGATGCGGCTTGCCGAAATAGAGGCTCTCGCCCCCCATTTCGGTATAGAGCGCCGCCACAGCGCCGGCGCACCACTCCCGCACCTCGCCGCGGTCCACCACGATGTCGGGGTTGGCACAGAGCAGCTTCAGCCCCCGCGCCCTGGCCTCGAGCAGATCGGGCCGCAGCACCTCCGGGTCGGCCATCGGATCGAAGGGACCGGTGCAGACGATGCCCTCCGCCTCGGCGAGCGGCACGCGGCTGATCTCCAGCGGATCCTCCAGGACCTTCAGCGGCTCGAAGAAGCCATGGTCGTGCTCCTGCCCGATGAAATGGACCTTCTGCCCCGCGACGCCGCGGAACATCGCCGCCCGCGCACTGTCGCCCGAGGTCGCCATGGCGTCCCACGCGTCACGCGGCACGCCCATGCGGTCGATCTGGCGCTCCACGCCCGCGCGGGGCTTGGGGGAATTGGTGACGAGGACCACCGCGCCGCCCCGCTCGGCCCGGTAGCGACGCAGCGCCGCCACCGCCTCGGGCAGCGCCTGAACGCCGTCGTGCACGCACCCCCAGAGATCGACGAGCAGCGCGTCGTAGTCCGCGGAAATCCCGTCGAGCGTGTCGATGATCTGCGCCATGGGTCCTCCGGCGTGAAAAAGGGGCGCCATGCCGGGCGCCCCCGATCTTCTCCCCGATCCGCGCGCGGCTCAGACCGCGAGGTTCGGGATGATCTGCTTCTTGCGGCTCATCACGCCGGGCAGCACCACCGTGTCGCTCCCGACGGTGACGCCGAAGCTCTTCTCCGCCACCGTCTTCACGAGATCGTCCGGCACCAGCAGCGTCGCCTCCTCGCGCAGGATGTCCACCACGAAGAAGAGCACCTGGTCGACGCCGTCCTCGCGCGCCACCTGCGGCATCGCCGACATCAGCGCATCCTTCCGCGCCAGCACCTGCTCCGGGCCCGTCGTCTCCAGAACGCTCACCCGGAACCGGGTACCGCCCACCTCGTAGGCCTTCGAATCCATCCGCAGAAGCTCGGCCTCGGAAAACGCCGAGACGTCCGATTTCGCCGCGAACATCTCGGCGGCGTAGTCCGGGATCGCGACGCCGAGATCGGCGGCGAGCCCCTCGGCCACCGCGCGATCCTTGTCCGTGGTGGTCGGGCTGCGGAACTCCAGCGTGTCCGAAAGGATGCAGGACAGCATGGCGCCCTTGATGGCTTCGGGCATCCGTTCGGCGTCCGCCCCCATCAGGTCGTGCATGATCGTCGCCGTGCAGGCGAGCGGGCGCACCGTGATCTCGATCGGCGCCTTCGTCTCGATGCCCCCCGTCAGCTTGTGGTGATCGATGATCGCCTTCACGTCGAGCGCGTTGACGTTCTCCGGCAACTCGGCGGGATTGTTGGTGTCCACGATCACCACCGGGGCACCCTCCTCGAATCGCTCGCTGACGCGTGGCGTCTCGAGCCCCCAGCGCTCGAGCATGAAGGCGGCCTCGGTGCTCGGCGCGCCGAGCAGGACGGCTTCCGCCGCCTCGCCCTTCACCTCGGAGAGGTACCACGCCCAGATGATGGGCGAGCCGGTGGAGTCGGTGTCGGGAGCCTTGTGGCCGAAAACCTGAAGCGTCATCGAAGTCCGTCCGTCGCCATGGTGGAAATGTCGCGCGCCTTATAGGCCCGGCACACGCAAGTGTCACGGGGCTGTCGCCGCAGCGCGGCGTCCCGCGCTGAACATGACGCCGCTCCGCCCCATCATCTTGGCTCAAATACTCCGGGGGTGAATTGGCCGCAGGCCAAGAGGGGGCAGCGCCCCCTCCCGCGCCGCGCATGCGGCGCGGCAACGCGCTTGAAAGCGCGTTGCGCCCGGCTCAGATCGTCTGGTCGTAGGCGCCGACCGCGGGCTCGGTGCGGATCACCGCGTCGAGATCGGCGAAAATCGCGCGCATCTCGTCCTCGCTCGCGGGGCTTTCGCAGACCACGACGAGGTTGGGCGTGTTCGAGCTTGCGCGCACCAGTCCCCAGGCGCCGTTGTCGAGGATCACGCGCGCGCCGTTCACCGTCACCACCCGGTCGATCGCGCGCCCGCCCAGGGTCTCGCCGGCCGCGGCCTTCGCCTCGAGCCTGCCGACGATGCGCGCGAGCACCTCGTATTTCTCGGTATCGCCGCAGAAGGGCGACATCGTGGGCGTGGACCAGGTGCGCGGCAGGGCCTTGCGCAGGTCCGACATCGCGCGTTCCGGGTTGCGGTCGAGGATCCGGCAGAGCTCGACGGCCACGCGCATCCCGTCGTCGTAGCCGCGCCCCACCGGCTCGGCGAGGAAGTAGTGCCCCGACTTCTCGAAGCCCGCGAGCGCGCCGATCTCCTTGACGCGGCGCTTCATGTGGCTGTGACCCGTCTTCCAGTAGTCGGCCTTGATACCGAGCGCCTGAAGCTCGGGGTCCGCGGCGAAGAGGCCGGTGGATTTCACGTCCGCCACGAAGGTGGCGCCGGGATAGAGCTTGCCGAGGTCGCGGGCCATGATGACGCCCACCTTGTCGGCGAAGATCTCCTCGCCCGTGTCGTCCACGACGCCGCAGCGGTCGCCGTCGCCGTCGAAGCCGAGCGCGAGGTCGGCGCCAGTCTCGCGCACCACGCGGGCCATGTCGTGCAGCATCTCCATGGCCTCGGGGTTCGGGTTGTAGTTCGGGAAGCTGTAGTCGAGCTCGGTATGGAGCGGGATGACCTCGGCCCCGATCCGCTCCAGCAGCGCGGGGGCGAAGGCGCCGGCGGTGCCGTTTCCCGTGGCGCAGACGACGCGCAGCTTCCGCGAAAGGTGGAAATCGCCCGCGAGGTCGTCGAGATAGGCGTCGCGCACACCCTCCACCGTTTCCCAGCCGCCGCCCTCGCGATATTCCCCTTCGTCCGCGAGCACGATGTCGCGCAGTTCAGCCATCTCGTCCGGGCCATGCGTGAGCGGCCGCTCGAACCCCATCTTCACTCCGGTCCAGCCGTTGGGATTGTGGCTCGCCGTGACCATGGCCACCGCCGGCGCGTCGAGGTGGAACTGCGCGAAATAGGCCATCGGGCTCAGCGCCGGACCGATGTCCTTCACCCGGATGCCGGCCTGCACGAGGCCGAGGATCAGCGCCTGCTTGATGGCGAGCGAGTAGTCCCGGTAGTCGTTGCCCACCGCGATCTCGGGGCGGATGCCGCGGCGGTGCATCTGCGTGCCGAGGCCCCGCCCCAGCGCCGTCATGCCCGGCAGGTTGATCTCTTCGGGGTAGCGCCAGCGCGCGTCGTATTCCCGGAAGCCGGTCGGCGCGATCATCGGCTCGGACAGGAATTCCCAGGTGTTCGGGCGGCTCTCGGGGTGGGGACGCATGGGCAGGGGCCTCTGTCGGGGGCCGCGCCGGGCGCAGCCGGTCTATCGCTGGTCGGGCCACCCGCGGGCGGCCGGGATCAATCGTCGTGGGCCGACGCGCCCGCCGGGTCAGGACGAGACCTGTTCCCGCAGGATCGAGGCGGTCAGCGAAATCATCAGATAGATGCCGGAAAAGATGAGGAAGGCCAAGAGCGTGTTCTCGACCGCACGCGGATAGCTCGGGTCCTCTGGCGGCAGCGGGCGCACCGATGTCGTGAGATACCGCGTCTGCGAGTTGGCGTCGCGCCGCGCCTGTTCCAGCGATTCGAGCGCGGACTGCAGCATCAGGTCCCGCGTCGTCACATCCGCCTGCGCGAGCTGGATCTGCGAGGCGAGCGCCGCGAGCGACCCCTGCGAGGTCGTCGCCTCGGTCATCTGCGCGTTGACCTGACCGAGCAGCGATTCGAGGCGGCGGATGTCGCCCTCGACCCCTGCGACCTTGGCCGCGTTGGGGCGCTGGTTGTCCTGCAGCGCGGCGAGCTCGAGCTGCTTTTCCTGGATCTGCATCTCGATGTTGTTGATCTGCCCGCGCAGCGCCGCGATCCGGCCCTCGGGATCGAGGACCGCGCCCTCCTGCTGAAGCTGGACGAGCGTTTGCTGGGCCTCGCGGCGCGCGGCCTCGGCCTCCTCGAGGGAGCGTTCCGCGTCGGCGACCTGATTCTCGCGTTTGCGCTGCGAGAGGTTGTCCACCCGATCCTCGGCGTAGGACAGGAGCGCGCGCGAGAAGCGCGCCGAGACCTCCGGGTCGGCGGCCCGGACCTCCATCCGGATGACCCCTTCCGTCGGATCGAAGCCGAGCTCGACGTTGCGCGCATAGAGGTCGTAGGCGGTCTCGGTCGAGGCGTCGGGATCGAGGCGCTGGATCGGGTCGATCCAGGGCTGTGCGAAATGCGCGCGAAAGCCCTCGTCCTCGTCGAGGCGCACCATGGCGTCCTTCGATTCGAGGTAGGACTGCACCGCGATCGAATCCTGATTCGTGGCGAATTGCGTCCCCGACAGCAGGCCACCCGCCGGGCTTCCGCCGCTGTCCGACTTCAGGATCAGGAACTCCGACTTCGTGGCATACATCGGCGTCGCCATGGCGAAGAAGTACCAGCCCGCGACGAGGGTCGGCAGGAACACGAAGAAGGCGAGCCGCGTCAGCAGAAGCGCGAGCTTGCGCCGCCGGCGGCGCGCGATGTCGCGCTGAATGCGCGTGATCTCGTCCGCGCGACGGTCCGCCGGGCTGCGCTCGGTGGCGGGCAGCCGCTCGCCGGACGGCTCCTCGCGCACCTGTGGCAGGGCCGCGGTCTCCGTGTCGGTGGCGGCGGGTTCCGGGCGGCGTTCGCGGGGCACCACGAGTTCCAGCATCCGTGACTGCTGAAACGGGTCGATGCCGCGCGCGCGCAGCTGACGCACCGCGTCATGGTCCGACGTCACGGCGATCCCGTGGCGCTGCGCGACCCGGCGCGCCATGCGCAGTTGCCGCCCGGTGAGCCCCTCGCGGCGGATCGAATCGATCTCTGCCGCGGCCTCGACCTCCGCGGGGCTCTGCACCTCGCCGCTGAGGCCCGCGCCGCCCGCAGCCGCCGACCGGGGCGCCGCGCCCTCGGCCGCGTCGTGCGCGCGCGGCGCCTGCGCGCCGGACCCGGCGGCCGCGGCCGGGGACCGACGCACGCGGAATTTCCTAGCCTTCGGTCTGGTAGTCATAAAGCTGACGAGCCTCTTCGAGGGTGTCGAACATGTGCAGCTTGCCGTCGAGCAGGACGGCCGCCTGAACCGCGAACTTCTCCAGCACCTGCGGCTGGTGCGAGACGATGACGAGCGTGGTGGTGCGCAGCCGCTCGCGCAGGATCTCGCCCGCCTTGCGATTGAACTCGGCGTCGGTGGAAGAGGGCATCCCCTCGTCGATCAGGTAGACGTCGAAGTCGAGCGCCAGCATCAGCGCGAAGGTGAAGCGCGCCCGCATGCCCGAGGAGTAGGTGCCGATCGGCTGATCGAAGTATTCTTCCAGCCCGCAGAGCCAGCGGCAGAACGCCTCCACGTAGTCGGGATCGAGCCCGTAGAGCTGCGCGATGTAGCGCGCGTTCTCGCGCGCGGAGTGCTTCGAGATCACCCCGCCCATGAAGCCGAGGGGAAAGGAGACCTTGCAGTGGCGGCGCACCTCTCCCTCGTCCGGCTTCTCGAGGCCGGCCATCATCTTGATCAGCGTCGTCTTGCCCGTCCCGTTGGGCGCGAGCACGCCGAGCGAGCGGCCAAGCTCGACCCGGAAGGACACACGGTCGAGGATGACCTTGCGCTGCACGCCGGTCCAGAAGGACTTGCTGACGGTGTCGAACTCGATCATCTCGGCTCCGGGGCGGCGGTCCTGAGCGGACG
>NZ_JAWLFS010000116.1:0-9347 GCF_041685465.1 Rhodosalinus sp.
GGCGGAGGCGGCGTCGGCGAGGCCGCATGGCGCGCCTCCGGCGGGATCCAGCATGGCGCGCCTCCGGCGGGATCCAGCATGGCGCGCCTCCGGCGGGATCCAGCATGGCGCGCCTCCGGCGGGATCCAGCATGGCGCGCCTCCGGCGCGACACTCTCTGGCACTGCGTGCGACAAGGGGGGCGCTGCCCCCCTCGGCGGCTGCGCCGCCTCACCCCCCGGAGTATTTCGTCCAAGATGATGGGGCCGCGGGTTGCCGCAGGCGCGGCTCAGTAGCCGCGGGTGCGGTCGACGAGGTGATGGAGGGGCTGGCCTGCCTCGGCGCGGCGGATGTTCGCGGCGATGACGCGGGCGGCGGAGGCGGGGCGCGTCTCGGAGGCGATATGCGGAGTCACGGTGACCTTGGGGTGTGCCCAGAAGGGGTGCTCGGGCGGCAGCGGCTCGGTGCGGAAGACGTCGAGCGTGGCGTGGGCGAGGTGGCCCGCGTCGAGCGCGGCGAGGAGCGCGGCGTCGTCGATCAGCGGGCCGCGGCCCGGATTGATCAGGACCGCGCCCTCGGGAAGCCGCGCCAGGCGCGCCGCGTCGATCAGGGTGTCGGTCTCGGGCGTCAGCGGCAGGAGGAGCACGAGGATGTCGGCGCGCGCGAGCGCGGCCGCGAGGCCCTCGGCGCCGGCGCGGGCCTCGATCCCCTCGATGCGCTTCGGGCTGCGGCTCCAGCCGGTGACGGGGAAGCCGAGGCGGGCGAGCGCCTGCCCGCAGGCCGCGCCGAGCGCGCCGAGGCCGAGGATCGTGACGCGCCGCTCGGAGGCGAGCGGGGGCGCGCCGCGCCGCCAGACGCCGTCCTGCCCGAGGATGTGGCGATCCATCCCGAGGTGGTGGCGCAGGACGTGGCCGGTGACCCATTCGACCATGCCCTGCGTCAGGCCCGCGTCGTCGACCATGCGCGCGAGCGGGACGGTCAGCGTCGGGTTGCCGACCACGTCCTCGACGCCGGCCCAGAGGTTCAGTACCGCCTTCAGCCGGGTGAAGGGGCGAAAGTCGTCGAGGCCGGAACTGGGGGCGTAGACGATGTAGTCGACGGTCTCGGGCGCGGCCTCGGTCACCAGATCGGCGTCGAGGCCTTCCTCCGCGAAGGCGGCGCGGAGCGGCGCGGCGTAGTCCGCCCAGCTTTCGGGTTTCGCGGCGAAGAGCACGGTGACGGGCAAGGCGGCCTCCCTCGAGCGGCGGTGTCTAGCGCGGGCGGTGGACATGCGCGCTCTGCACCAGCCCGAAGGCGATCATGAGCACGAGCATGGCCGAGCCGCCGTAGCTGATGAGCGGCAGCGGCACGCCGACGACCGGGGCGAGCCCCATGACCATCGACATGTTGACCGCGAAGAAGAGAAAGAAGGTGATCGCGAGTCCGAAGACGAGGATCTGCGCGAAGCGGTCGCGGTGCTGGAGCGCGGTGATCACGCAGAAGGCGAGCACCAGCGCGTAGAGCACCAGAAGCGTGACGCCGCCGACGAAGCCGAGTTCCTCGGCGAGCGTGGTGAAGATGAAGTCGGTATGCTTTTCCGGCAGGAAGTTGAGCCGCGTCTGCGTGCCCTGCATGAGCCCGCGTCCCGTCCAGCCGCCGGAGCCGAGCGCGATCTTGGACTGCGTGATGTGATAGCCTGCGCCCAGGGGGTCGGAGGCCGGGTCGAGGAAGGTGTCGATGCGGCGGTACTGGTAGTCCTTCAGGAGCTGCCAGTCGGTGCCGCGGCTCTGGAACACCGTGGCGACGAGCGCGGTGCCGGAGGCGATCACCCCCGCGAAATAGGCCCAGTGCACCCCGGCCACGAACATCACGAGGCCGCCGGCCGTCATCAGCAGGAGCGCGGTGCCGAGATCGGGCTGCACCAGGACGAGCGCGGTGGGCAGGAGCACGATCAGCACCGGCACGAGCACCCAGAGCGGGCGCGAGACCCGCTCCACCGGCAGCCAGTCGTAATAGGCGGCGAGCAGCATGACGAGCGTGATCTTCATGAGCTCCGAGGGCTGCAGGCGCATCACGCCGAGGTCGATCCAGCGCTGCGCGCCCATGCCGGTGACGCCCACGAATTCCACCGCGAGCAGCAGCGCCATCGAGACGCCGTAGGCCAGCACCGACATGTTGCGCCAGAACCAGAGCGGCACCAGCCCGACGATCAGCATCAGCACGAAACCGGCCGCGAAGCGCACGAGCTGCGGCTCGGCCCAGCGGGAGAATTGCCCGCCGGCGATGGAGTAGAGCATCACCGCGCCGACGCCGGCCACCGCGATCAGCACCACCGCGAGCGGCCAGTTGAAGTAGAGAAGCTTGCGCGGCCCCGTCGGCACCGTCTTGACGGTGTATTCGAGATAGCTCATGCGCGCCCTCCCCCGGGCTCCTCGGCCGCGCGGTCCCGGCGCAGGCGTTCCTGCTGGGCGCGGATGCGCGAGCGCGCGGCCGACGGATAGGCCTCGAGCGGGGGTTCGCCGCCGTACAGCGCCTGAAGCGTGACGTCGCGCGCGATGGGCGCGGCCGTAGAGGCGCCGCCGCCACCGTGCTCGACCACGACCGAGACGGCGACGCGGGGCGTCTCGAAGGGGGCGAAATCCACGAAGAGCGCGTGGTCGCGCCGCTGCCACGGCAGGTCCTCGTTGCGGATCACGCCGGCGCGCCGCTCGGCGGCGGTGATGTTGCGCACCTGGCTGGTGCCGGTCTTGCCGGCCATCGCCATCGCCTCTTCCACGATGCGCGAGGCGTAGGCGGTGCCGCGGCGGTGGTTGGTGGCCGCGTGCATCGACTGGCGGATGCGACGGAGATGGTTCTCGTTGAAGCCGAGCGGCGCAGACTGGTGTGCCGGAACCTCCACCCCGTCGACCGATTTCACGAGCCGCGGCGCGAGATCGCGCCCCGTGGCGAGACGGGCGGTCATCACGGCGAGCTGCAATGGCGAGGCCAGCACGTAGCCCTGCCCGATCGAGGCGTTGACCGTGTCGCCGATCCGCCACCTGGCCTCGCGGGTGCGCGCCTTCCACTCGCGGTCGGGCACGAGCCCCTCGGCCACCGCCGACATCGGGAGATCGAAGGCCTGACCGAGGCCGAGCCGCCGGGCGGTCGCCGCGATGGCGTCGATGCCCACCTTGAGCGCGAGGTCGTAGAAATAGACGTCGCAGCTTTCGCGCATCGCCTCGTCGAGGTTCATGTGCCCGTGCCCACCGCGTTTCCAGCAGTGGAAGCGGCGACCGCCGACCTCGAGGTGGCCGGGGCACCAGACCGTCTCCTCCGGCGAGACGGCGTCGGCCTCGAGCGCGGCGAGCGCGGTCGCCATCTTGAAGGTGGACCCGGGCGGGTAGGCGTCCTGCACGGTCTTGGAGGCGAGCGGGCGGCGCTCGTCGTCGCGCAGATCGGCATAGTCGGCGCCGGGGATGCCGCGCACGAACTTGTTGGGATCGTAGGACGGCGAGGACGCGATGGCCAGCAGATCGCCGCGCTCGACGTCCAAGACCACCACGCTCGCGCTCTCGCGGCCGAGGCGCGCGCGCACGTAATCCTGCAGGCGGTGATCGACGGTGAGCTGCAAGTCGGCGCCGCGCGCGCCCTCCTGCCGGTCGAGCTCGCGCATGACGCGGCCCATGGCGTTGACCTCGACGCGCCGGGTGCCGGCGCGGCCGCGCAGATGCTCCTCGTAGCGCGCCTCGACGCCGACCTTGCCGATCTGGAAGCGGGGGATGCGCAATACCGGCTCCGGGTCGGCGTAGCGGTCGAGGTCGCGCTCGCTCACCGGGCCGACGTAGCCCACGACATGCGCGAAACCCTCGCCGGTGGGATAGACGCGCGACTGTCCGACCTCGGGCGTGATGCCCGGCAGCGCGGGCGCGTTGACCGCGACGCGGCTCACGTCTTCCCAGCTCACGCGGTCGGCGACGGTGACGGGCAGGAAGGGGGCCGAGCGCTCGGCCTCGGCGCGCACGCGCTCGATCTCCTCCGCGGTGAGCGGCAGGATGCGGGCGAGCCGGCGGAGCACCGCGCCCACGTCGCCCGCATCCTCGGGGACGACGGTGATCCGGTAGGCCGGTTCGTTGCCTGCGATCAGCCGCCCCTCGCGATCGAAGATGCGCCCGCGCCGCGGGGGGATCAGGCGGATGTTGATCCGGTTCTCCTCGGCGAGCAGGCGGAACGCGTCGGCCTGCTCAACCTGCATGTGCCGCAGGCGCAGCGCCAGCAGGCCCATGAAACCGGCCTGCAGCCCCGCCACGATCAATCCGCGGCGGCTGACGCGGCGGACGCTGGTCTCGGTATCCCGGGGGCTGCGCCTCATGCGCCCGGCCTCGCACCGGCGGGATCCGAGGCGCCGGAGCGCCGCAGGCCGAAGAACAGGCGCGACGCGACGACCACGGCCGGATAGGCGGCGACGGTGGTCATCGCCTGCACCAGGAACAGGCCGAGCGGCGGTTGCGGCACCGCCACGAGCGCGAGACCGGCCCGGTAGCTCACGGCAATCGCCAGCGTCACGCCCGCGGCCGTCGCCCATTCGACCCAGAAGCCCGCGTCGCGCAGGCTGCGGGCCCGCGACTTGAGATAGGTGCAGCCGAGCAGCGTGAGCGCCGCGAAGAGGCCCGGCGGTCGCTGGTAGAGCAGATCGGCAAGCAGCGCGACCGCCGCGATGGAGAGCGCCGGCACGAGATCCGGCCGACGCGCCGACCACGCCAGGCAGAGCGCGAGCAGGAGGTCCGGCGGCGCCCAGCGCGGAACGCCGGTGTCGAGCGGCAGGAGCGCGAAGAAGATCACCGCGACGCCGAGCGCGACGAAGGTCGCCCGCCCGAGCCAGAGCGCCGCGCCCTGCGCCTCAGCCATCGCCCGGCACCTCCGCCTGCGCGCCCGCCAGGTCCTGCGGCAGGATCAGCGCGCCCGGCCCCTCGATGACGGGCGTGCCGTGATGCCGCAGCACGCGCAGGAACTCGAGCCGCGTGTAATCGGCGGCGAGGCGCACGCGCAGCCGCCCCTGCGGGTCCTCGGCCACCTGCCCGATCAGGAAGCCCGGCGGAAACACGCCCCCGTCGCCCGAGGACACGAGGCGGTCGCCCGGGCGCACCGCCTCGGCATTCTCGACGAAGTCGAGGAGCGGCGCGGCGCTGTTGTCGCCGACCACCATGGCGCGCTGCCCCGAGGGCTGGATCACCGCGGGGATGCGCGACGAGCTGTCGGTGAGGAGGATCACCCGGCTGACGGTTTCGCCCACGCCCGAGATGCGCCCGACGATGCCGAGCCCGTCCATCGCCGCCCAGCCGTCGACGATACCGTCGTGCGCGCCGACGTTCAGAAGCACCGACTGCCGGAAGGGCGAGCCGGAATCGGCCATCACCACGCCGGTGACATGCGTGAGCTGCGGGTCGAGCGCGAGGTTGTTCAGGTCGCGCAGGCGCGCGTTCTCCTGTTCGAGCTGCAGCGCTGCCTCCTTCCAGGAGCGCATCTGCTGCAACTCGCGGCGCAATTCGCGGTTCTGCTCGTGGATGCGCTGATAGCTGCGGAAATCCCGCGCGAGGTTCACCGTCGCCGTCACCGGCGCCATGGCCCAGTCGAAGCTCGGCACGACGGTATCCACGACCTGCGCGCGGAACCGCTCCACCCGCGGCGAGTCGACCCGCCAGACCAGAAAGACGGCGATCAGGCACAGCACCAGAAGGCCCAGAAGCAGGCGCTTCAGCGGCCGTGCGTAATCCTCCGAGGTCGTCCTGTCCCGTGCCAAGCCCGGTGCGCTCCCGCCGCGGTATGCCCCAGCGCCACTCTAGCCGCTCCGGCCCCGCGGGCAAAATCAACTCGGCCCGGCGGGCCGGTCAGCTTTCGTAGTCGATCGCGTGGCGCAGCTGCTTTTCGTACTCCAGCGCCTTGCCGGTGCCGAGCGCCACGCAGGACAGGCTCTCGTCCGCGATGGAGACCGCGAGGCCCGTCTGCTCGCGCAGCGCGAGGTCCAGATCGCCGAGAAGCGCGCCGCCGCCCGTCAGCATCACGCCGCGGTCCACGATGTCGGCGGCGAGGTCCGGCGGCGTCGCCTCCAGCGCGGTCATCACCGCCTCGCAGATTGCCTGCACCGGCTCGGCCAGCGCCTCGGCGACCTGCGCCTGGTTGATCTCGGTCTCCTTGGGCACGCCGTTCAGAAGGTCGCGCCCCCGGATCTGGAGCGAGGCGCCACGCCCGTCGTCGGGCATCCGCGCCGTGCCGATGGAGGTCTTGATGCGCTCGGCGGTCGATTCGCCGACGAGGATGTTCTGCTGCCGGCGCAGGTAGTTGATGATCGCCTCGTCCATGCGGTCGCCGCCCACGCGGATCGAGCGGGCATAGACGATGTCGCCGAGCGAGAGCACCGCGACCTCCGTGGTGCCGCCACCGATGTCCACGACCATGCTGCCGGTTGGATCGGTGATCGGCATCCCCGCCCCGATGGCCGCCGCGATCGGCTCCGCGATCAGGCCCGCGCGCCGCGCGCCAGCGGAGAGCACCGACTGCCGGATCGCGCGCTTTTCCACCGGCGTCGCGCCGTGGGGGACGCAGACGATCACCTTGGGCTTGTAGAAGGTGGAGCGCTTGTGGACCTTGCGGATGAAGTGCTTGATCATCTCCTCGGCCACGTCGAAGTCGGCGATCACGCCCTCGCGCATCGGCCGGATCGCCTCGATCGAGCCGGGGGTTCGGCCGAGCATCAGCTTCGCGTCCTCGCCCACGGCGAGCACCTTCTTGACCCCGTCCTTGACGTGATAGGCCACGACCGAGGGCTCGGACATGATGATGCCGCGCCCCTTGACGTAGACGAGCGTGTTCGCAGTGCCGAGGTCGATGGCCATGTCCTGCGAGAACATGCCCGTGAGATCCGCCAATCCAAACATGCGTGCTCGTCGACCCCGCTCGCCGCTCATTGCTGCCGCGACTCTCCGGGTGCGGCTGGTGCGTCCTTATAGGGCCTGACCGAAAGGGGCGAAAGGGCGGCGCTGCCGGGCGCCGGCACCTTTCCGCGCGCCGGCGGTGTCGCTTTCCCGCGATCAGGTGTCGGGGCGGTCACGCGCGCCCCCCGCCCGCGGGAGTAAGCACGAATCGAGTGCAGAAGGGAGTCGGCCCGGGATGAAGACAGACGTGAAAGCCCTCGTCGTGGGCGGGGGCGCCATCGGCACCTCCATCGCCTATCACCTCGCGCGGGCGGGCTGGTCGGAGGTGATGCTTCTGGAACGCGACGAGCTCACCTCGGGCTCGACGTGGCACGCGGCGGGGCTCCTGCCGCTCTACAACATGAGCTACGCGGTCAGCCACATTCACGACTACTCGGTGCGCTTCTACAAGAGCCTCGAGGCGGAGACGGGCCTCAACGCGGGTTTCTACGTGGTGGGCAACCTGCGCATGGCGCAGACCGACGCGCGAATGGACGAATACCGCCTCTACGCCTCGACGGCCGAGACGGTGGGCATCCACTACGAATGGCTCACCCCCGACGAGATCAAGGCGCGCTGGCCGCTGGTGCGCACCGACGACCTCGAAGGCGCGATCTTCCACCCCGAGGACGGCTACATAAACCCCGCCGACGTGACGCAGGCGATGGCCAAGGGCGCGCGCCAGCACGGCGCCACCATCGAGCGCAAGTGGCAGGTGGACGGCTATGCGTGGGCGGGCGACCACTGGGAGGTCACCTGCACGAAGATGGCCGAGAAGGGCGGCAACCTCGTGCCCTCCGACGAGCAGGTCGTGGTGAAGGCCGAGCACGTCGTCACCGCCACCGGCAACCACGCCCCGCGCACCGCGCGGCTTCTGGGTATCAGGATGCCCGCGATCCCGGTCGAGCATCAATATATCGTGACCGAGCCGGACCCGGCGCTGGTGGAGTGGCGCAAGACCAACCCCGAGCACCCGGTCCTTCGCGACGCCGACGCCAAGTGGTACGTCCGCGAGGAACGGGGCGGCTGGATCCTCGGGCCTTATGAGCGCAATGCGCCCGCGCGCTTCGAATACGGCGTGCCCGAGAGCTTCCGCGCCGATCTCTTCCCGCTCGACCTGGAACGGATCGAGGAGGAATACCTCTCCATGATCCACCGCCTGCCCTCGTCCGAGGAGGTGGGGCTCAAGGACGACTACAACGGCCCGATCTGCTACACGCCCGACGGCAATCCGCTGGTCGGCCCCGCGCCGGGGCTCAGGAACATGTGGCTCGCCGAGGGCTTCAGCTTCGGCATCACCGCCGCCGGGGGCACCGGCAAGTATCTCGCCGACATGATGGTGGAGGGCGAGGCCGAGATCGACATGGCCTCCCTCGACCCGCGCCGCTACGGCGACTGGATGACGACCGAATACGCCGCCCGAAAGAACGAGGAGGCCTACGAGCACGTCTATATCCTGCACCACCCGGACGAGGAGCGCCCGGCCTGCCGGCCGCTGCGCACGGCGCCGTCCTACGACCGCATGAAGGCGCGCGGCGCGCAGTTCGGGCAGGTCAACGGCTGGGAGCGGCCCAACTACTTCGGGCCGCTGGACGCCGGCCCCGACTTCGACCACGACGCCCGCTCCTTCCGCCGCGGCGGCTGGTGGCAATACGCCGTGGAGGAGGCGAAGGCGATTCGCGAGGGAGTGGGCCTGATCGACGCCACCGCCTTTGCCAAGCAGCGGGTCTACGGCCCCGGCGCGACCGCCTTCCTCGACTGGATGACCTGCAACCGCCTGCCGAAGGTGGGGCGCATCAACCTGACCTATGCGCTTACCGCGCAAGGCACGACCCGCACGGAATACACCATCGTGCGGCTGGCCGAGGACGAATACTATCTCGTCTCCGCGGGGGGCTGGCAGGCCTATGACCACGACCACCTGATGCAGGCCTCGCAGGACTGGTGCGAGGCGCGTCCCGCCGACTGGGTCGTGGTGCAGGATGTCACCACGCAGTGGGGCGTCTTCGCGGTGGCGGGGCCGAAATCGCGCGACCTGCTGCGTGAGGTGGTCAGGGACGCGGACCCGGAGACCGTCCTCGGCAACAAGCGGTTCCCCTGGCTTTCCATGCGCGAGATCGAGCTCGGCATGTGCCCGGTGCGCGCGATCCGCGTCGCCTATACCGGCGAGCTGGGCTGGGAGCTGCATCACCCGATCGAGATGCAGAATTACCTCTTCGACCTGCTGGAGGGTGCGGGCGACCGCTACGGCCTCAAGCTCGTCGGCGCACGGGCGCAGAACTGGCTCCGGCAGGAGAAGAGCTACCGCGCCTTCGGCCACGAGCTCGGCCGCGACGCCACGCCGCTCGAGGCCGACCTGCCGCGCTTCGTGGACCTCTCCAAGGAGTTCCGCGGCAAGGCCGCGATGGAGGCGACCGGCATCCGCTCGAAATGCGTGACCGTG
>NZ_JAWLFS010000117.1:0-9278 GCF_041685465.1 Rhodosalinus sp.
CACCCGAAGACGTTCTGGGCGAGGTGGACGCGCTGAAGCTCCGCTCCTCCATGACGCTCTTCGAAGCGGTCCCCGGCGCGCCGCCGGTTTTCGCCGAGGTGCTCGACCGGCTCTACGCCGGCGCCCGATGCCCCCGGACCCGCGCGGCCCTCGTCGCGCGCTGACGCCCATCATCTTGGTCCAAATACTCCGGGGGTGCGGGGGCAGCGCCCCCGCGGTCACGGCCGATCACCAGGGCGTGACCGCTGCTGTCCGCCCTTGCCGGTGTCGCTGCGCAGGCCCACCCTGCGGTCAGTGCCCGAAAGGAAGCCCAAAATGTCTCTCCCCGTCCTCAGACCCGCCCTGCTCGCCGTGTCCATCGCGCTGGGGCTGTTCGCTCAGAAGGCCGCCGCCGAGACCGAGGCCATCACCGTCGCCGGCGGCTGTTTCTGGTGCGTGGAGGCCGATTTCGAGAAGGTGCGCGGTGTCGAGGAGGTCGTCTCGGGCTACACCGGCGGCGACCTGCCGGATCCGACCTACAGGCAGGTCGTGGGTGGCGGCACCGGGCACTACGAAGCGGCGCGCATCCGTTACGACCCTGACGAGATCACGCGCCCGCAGCTCTACGATCTCTTCTTCCGCTCGATCGATCCCTTCGACGCCGGCGGGCAGTTCTGCGACCGCGGCGACAGCTACCGCTCCGCGATCTTCGTCGGCAGCGACGCCGCGCGGGACGACGCCGAGGCCGCGAAGCGCCGGGCCGGGGAAGACCTCGGGCGCGAGGTGGTCACGCCGATTCTCGAGCTCGGCGAGTTCTATCGGGCCGAGGATTATCATCAGGACTACTACAAGAGCGACGAGCGGCTGACCGTCTCCTCCGTCGGCGTCGCCGTTCCCAAGCGGATCGCCTACGAACGCTACCGTGACCGCTGCGGCCGTGACGAACGTGTGCGCGAGATCTGGGGCGACGACGCGCCCTTCGTCGGCGGCTAACGCTTGCGGCGAAGATAGACGTAGAAGGCACCCGCACCGCCGTGCTTCAGATGCGCCTCGCGCGTCTGGAGCACCACCGACGACAGCGGCGGCGTCGCAAGCCAGTGCGGCAACTGGTGGCGCAGGACTCCGGGCCGGCGGGGGATCGGGCCATCGTCCTCCGTCCGCCGCCCCTTGCCCGTGATGACGAGGACAAGCCGCCGGCCCCCCGCATGCGACGACAGGATGAAGGACTGCAGGGCCGCGTGCGCTTCCTCCAGCCGCATCCCGTGCAGGTCGATCCGCGCGTCCGGGTCGAGCTTGCCGCGGCGCATGCGCTGGTGGGTCTTGCGATCCATCTTCAGGGGGGCTTCGGCCACCCGCTCGGACACCGAGGGCGCGAGGTCGTGCCGCTCCGACCCGGGGGCCGCCGCCGCGCCGACGCGGAAAGGCCGGACCGGGTCCCTGGCGGCCGTCGGATCGCGACGGGGCAGGGGACTGTGGTCGGCCGGGTCCTCCTGCGGGCTCTCCGTCCGCCGCGGATCGAGCGGCGCGGCGGTCTTGGCCACCTCGCGCCAGAGGGCCAGCTCGTCCGGGCGCAGGCGTCGCCGGCTCATCGCCGCGCCTCCGGAAGCATGGCGTAGGCGCGCTGGATCGGCATCAGGACGACCATGCGGCCCGGATCGCTGAGCCGTCCCGCATGGCGGCCGGCCTCCGCGCCGGTGCCGAAGAAGATGTCCGCGCGCTGTGCGCCCTTGATGGCCGAGCCCGTGTCCTGTGCGATCATCAGGCGGCGCATCGGGCGCTCGCCCTCGGTCTCGATCCAGACGGGAGCGCCCAGCGGCACATGGGCCGGGTCCACGGCGATCGTCCTGAGCGGTGTGACCGAGCGGTTCATCGCACCGAGCGGTCCGCGGTCGGGCGGCACCTCCGTCACCTCGCGGAAGAACACGTAAGAAGGATTGTGAAACAGCAGGTCCCGCCCCGCCTCCGGATTGCGGCGGACCCAGCTGCGGATCACCTGCGCCGAAACCTGATGCGGCTCGTAGACGCCGCGGCGCACCAGTTCCTGCCCGATCGAGCGATAACGGTGACCGTTCGCGCCGGCGTATCCGACCCGGACAAGGGTCCCGTCCCGCAGATGGATTCGCCCCGAGCCCTGTACCTGGAGAAAGAAGAGCTCGACCGGGTCGTCCACGAAGGCGATTTCGAGGCCGCGTCCGTCGAGCGCACCGGTGGTCATGATCTCCTGCCGGGTAAGCCATGGCGACTGGCGGGTGACCTCGGGCGGCTTCCGGTGGACCGGGTGGCGGAAACGCGGCGTGCGGTGGCGCGATCCGGCCAGTTCAGGCTCGAAATAGCCGGTGAAAAGGGCGGGGGTGCCATCCTCGATCAGGACGGGGCGGAAGAAGAGCTCGAAAAAACGGCGCGGGGCCTCCGCCCCTTTGGTCTGGGCATATGCGCAGAGCGCGCTCCAGTCGGGAGCATCGAGATCGGGGCAGGTTTCGAGGAAGGTGTCGAGGGCCGCGGCGTGATCATCCTCGGCCCAGCCGCTCAGATCATCGAATTCCAGCAGGGCGCGGGTCGTCTCGGCACCGCTCGCGGGTCCCGCCATCATCAGGCCGAACGCGAGAGCCGCACCCAGCGCCCGCCGCATCACTCCCCCGTGGCGACCAGCTGCCAGTTGGGATCACCCGACCCCATGACGCGAGCAAAGGTCCAGATATCCTTCTGCCGGCGCACCTCGGTCGGGCTGCCCTCGATCACGTCGCCCTCCGCGTTCTTCACGACCGAGGTCAGCTCGCCCACGAAGCGTACCGTGACCTCGCCGAGCCGGCTCGACGTGTCGAAGGTGGCATCGACCACCGAGAGTTCGCGCACGCCCACGAATTCCGCCTCGATCGTGAGGCCCTGTGCCTCGCGTTCGCGCACGACCTCGTCGAAACTCTCGTAGACGTCTTCTGCGAGGAAGGGTTTGACGCTTTCCATGTCGCCCTTCTCGAAGGCCATGAGGATCATCTCGTAGGCCCCGCGCGCGCCCTGAAGGAACTCGGAGAGGGAAAAGTCGGAGTCGACCGATTTCATCCGGGCGAGGGCATCGGCGGCGTCGGACCCCTGAGGGACATGGTCGGTGATGTCTTCATCCGGCCCGCCCTCGATCACCTCGAACTCCGGGCGCCGTTGCGTGACGGGGGTCTGTTGCTCGGATCCGGATACGGTGGGTTTCTCGAACCCGTCGCGGGTGCCGAGCACACTGCGCAGGCGCAGGATCAGGAACACGGCAATGCCGGCCAGCACGAGGAGCTGCAGAAGCGGGGAGTTCATGTGAACCTCTCGGCGCGCGGTTGGAAACGGGCGGTGTCCGTGCATATGTAGGGATGGCGC
Organism: Rhodosalinus sp.; assembly: GCF_041685465.1. Classification (NCBI taxonomy): domain Bacteria; kingdom Pseudomonadati; phylum Pseudomonadota; class Alphaproteobacteria; order Rhodobacterales; family Paracoccaceae; genus Rhodosalinus; species Rhodosalinus sp. Next base: position 3,337 of record NZ_JAWLFS010000117.1, read on the forward strand.
GCGCCCAAGTCCACCGCAAGCCCGTCACGCCGAGAAGGAACCCGCCCATGTGGCTCCTCGCTGCTTTCCTCGCCGTCCCGCTGATCGAGATCGCCCTCTTCATCCAGGTGGGTGGCTGGATCGGCCTCTGGCCGACGCTCGCGATCGTCGTGGCGACCGCCGTCGCCGGCACATGGGCCGTCCGCAGCCAGGGGCAGGCGACGATGACGGACCTGCGCCGTCGCTTCGATACGCTCTCCGATCCCTCCGAACCGCTGGCGCATGGCGCGATGATCATCTTCGCGGGCGCGCTGCTGTTGACGCCGGGCTTCTTCACCGACGCCGTCGGGCTGTCGCTCATGGTGCCTGACGTGCGGCGCGCGGTGATGCGTTTTCTCGCACGCCGGATCGAGGTGCAGCGTTTCCGGATGGGTCCGGAGCCGCAAGGCCCGCGCCGCCCCCATGGAGGGCGCGAGGACGTGATCGACGGCGACTGGGAGCGCGTCGATCCGGCGCAGGCCGAGCCGGAGCACGACGCCGGGCCACCCCCCAGGCGGCCGACGCACCGCGGATCGGGCTGGACCCAGCATTGAGCGCGTCGCGCATTGAGCCGACGCCGCGGCGTTGCTAGACACGCCACGGTCCTGACCCTCTAGCGGAGAGCCCGATGAGCGAGACAGAAAACGGTAACGGCGCGGCACAGCCCGAGGCCGGACAGACCGGCGAGCAGCAGCCGCAGGTGAAGATGAACATCCTCGCGCAGTATATCCGCGACCTGAGCTTCGAGAACATCTACGTCCAGAAGGGCGGCGAGGCGCAGGGGCAGCCGGACGTGCAGGTGAAGGTGAACCTCGACGCCAAGCGCCGGCAGGCCGACAACCAGTACGAGGTTTCGGTCAAGCTGAACGTCGACTCCAAGTCCAAGGAGACGGGCACGCAACTCTTCCTGCTCGAGCTCGACTACGCCGGGGTGTTCCAGATCGAGAACGTGCCGGACAACCAGCTGCACCCGTTCCTGATGATCGAGTGCCCGCGGATGCTCTTTCCGTTCCTGCGCCGCATCGTCAGCGACGTCTCGCGCGACGGCGGATATCCGCCGCTCAACCTCGAGACCATCGATTTCGTGCAGATCTACCGCAACGAGGTGCTGCGGCGGCAGGCCGAACAGAAAGGCACCTCGCAAACCGCGGGCGACACGCCGGCCGGGACCGCCTGATCGTTCAATCCGCCGGCCAGAGCGATTTTTCCCCGAGGCGCGCGACCATCGCGGCGTGCGCCTCGGCCTCCCCGGATGTGATCCGCTGGGGCAGGGCACGCGGCCTCGGGCCGGGCCGCCAGGCCTGTTGCGCAGTGCCCTGGGCCGTGCCGCTCCCCGATGCCGCGCCGAGCGAGAGGCCGGGCTGCCGCCCACCGATCAGTTCCAGGTAGACCTCGGCGAGAATCTCCGCGTCGAGCAGAGCGCCGTGCAGCGTCCGCGCCGTGTTGTCGATCCCGAAACGCCGGCAGAGCGCGTCGAGCGAGGCAGGCGCGCCGGGAAACCGCCGGCGGGCAAGCGCGACGGTATCGAGGGCCTGCGTCATCGGCAGTGTCGGCATGTTCAGCCGCGTGAGCTCCGCGTTCAGGAATTTCATGTCGAAGCCGGCGTTGTGGATCACGAGCCGGGCCTCGCCCACGAAGGCCGCGAAGGCCTCGGAGACACGGGCGAAGACAGGCTTCGTCCGAAGGAAGTCATCGCCGAGCCCATGCACCGCGAAGGCTTCCTCGGGCATGGGGCGCTCCGGGTTGATGTATTCGTGAAAATGCCGGCCCGTCGGCATGTGGTTGTTGAGTTCAACCGCCCCGATCTCGACGATGCGATGACCGTCGGCAGGGTCGAGGCCGGTTGTCTCCGTGTCCAGCACGATCTCACGCATCGGTCAGTCGCCTCCTGATATCGGCAAGGATCTCGCGAACCTGCTGGCGCGCGTGCTCCGGGGTGTCGGTCACGATGACGTAATCCGCGCGCGCGCGTTTCTCGGCATCGGGCATCTGCCGCGCAAGGATGCCCTCGAAGTCTGCCTCGCTCATCGAGCCGCGCGCAAGGACGCGGCGGCGCTGCTCCTCGGCCGGTGCGGTGACGACGGCAACCGCGTCCATCTCGCGCTCCGCGCCGGTCTCGAAAAGGAGCGGTATGTCGAAGACGACGATATCGGACCCGGCCTCGCCGGCAAAGCGCGCCCTGTCGGCCGTGACCAGCGGGTGCACGATCGCCTCGATCCGGGACAGCGCATCGGAGTCGCCCGCGATGATCCGCCGCAGCGCCTCCCGCGAGACGGACCCGTCCTCGATCGCCTCGGGGAAAACGGCGCCGAGCGGCCCGACTGCCGGGCCATCCTTGGCATAGGCACGATGCACCGCCGCATCGGCATCCCAGACGGCGCAGCCTTCCTCTGCGAAGATCCGCGCGGTCGCGGTCTTGCCCATGCCGATGGAGCCGGTAAGCCCGAGCCGGAACACCATCAGAGCAGCACCTCGCGCGTCGCCGCATCCACCTCCGGCCGACATCCGAACCAGCGTTCGAAGCCCGGCACCGCCTGATGGATCAGCATGCCGAGGCCATCGACCGCGACGCACCCCTTTTCACGCGCGACACGAAGCAATCGCGTTTCAAGCGGCGTATAGACCAGGTCGTTGACGACCGTTCCGGGATGAAGACCATCGAGCGACACCCGCAATTCCGGCTGACCCACCATGCCGAGCGACGTGGTGTTCACAACCGTTGCGGCCTCCGCGATGGCATGCCCCGCGGTGACCCAGTCTTCTACCCTGAGGCGCGGACCAAACTCCTGCCGGAGTTGCTCCGCCCGCCCGCGGGTGCGGTTGCAGACGACGATTTCCGGCGTTCCCGCCTCGCGCAGGGCCACGATCACCGCCCGCGCCGCGCCGCCCGCGCCAAGGACGACGGCCGGACCGGCCTCCGGCTGCCACGCGGGCGCGTTGCGACGCAGGTTCTCGAGGAAGCCGTAACCGTCGGTATTGTCTGCCCGGATGCGGCCATCGGACTGAAACGTCAGCGTGTTCGCCGCTCCGATCAGCGTCGCGCGGTCGGTCACGAGGTCGGCGATTTCCAGCATCGATTCCTTGTGGGGGATCGTGACGTTCACGCCGACGAAGCCCGCCTTCGGCAGCGACGCGAGCACATCGCGCAGATCGCCCGGCGCCACGTCGAGCGGCACGTAATGCCCCCGGAGGCCGAGGCGCCGCAGCCAGTAGCCATGCAACCGCGGCGAGCGGGAATGTGCCACCGGGTGCCCCATGACGCCGGCCAGCGGAATGCGATCCTCGCTCATGCCTCGATCTCTCCGGTCGTCGCGAGCCAGTTCACGAGTTCGAGAAGCGGCAGACCCTGCACCGTGAAGTGATCCCCCGTGACGGCGGCGAAGAGGCGCACGCCTTCCTCCTCCAGTCGGTAGGCGCCGGCGCTGCCGGAGACCCCGGGCCAGTTGCGCGCAAGGTAGGCGTCGAGAAACCCGTCCGAAAACGCCCGCATCACCATCCGCGCGACGCCGACATGCCGCCAGATCGGCTCGCCGTCGCGGCAGACGACGGCGGCGGACAGAAGCTGATGGCGATCCCCGCGGAGCTGCGCGAGCTGCGTGCGCGCCTCCTCCCGGGTCGCGGGCTTCGGAACGATCCCCCCGCGATGGTCCAGCACCTGATCCGCGCCAAGCACCAGCCGTCCCGGATGCTTGTCGCTGATCTTGCGCGCCTTCATCTCGGCGAGCGCGTCGGCCGTGTCGCGCGGGCCCGCGCCCTCGGCGGCCAGACCGGCGCGCAGGGCGACCTCGTCGATGCGGGCGGGCACCACGTCGATCGCGACACCCGCGGCCTGCAGCAACCGTGCCCGGGCTTCCGATGCCGATGCGAGAAGAAGCGGCGCCTGCATGGGGACAGCCTGTGTATCATCTGGCGAAAACGCGTTGGAAACCTTGTCGATGAACGCCGGGCGGGATGCAAGCGGTGGACGCCCGGCCAGCCCGTCCGCCGATTCTTCCGCGCTGTCCAGATGGGGACAGGACAGTTCGCCGCGGTGGACGACGTGCGTCGGCTGACCACGTTCCGGCAGAGTCGACCCACGATCCTTCCTCAGGCTATAAGTTCATCAAGCTTTTGCTTCAAAATGATTTTTTCGTTTTCTTCCAAAGTCCTCCCGAAGTTATCCACATGGCACTTCGGGATCTGGAGAAGCCTGGGGAACGTCTGACAATCCCCCGATCCGACTGGCCCTTCCACAACACCTTCTTTTCATTTTCTTCTTTTCTGAGTAGAGGCGAAGCGACCAACCGGAGCCCGCCATGATCGACCTGCTCGCGCTGCTCTACCCGTGGACCAAGTCGCTTCACATCCTGGCGCTGATCGCCTGGATGGCCGGGCTGTTCTACCTGCCCCGCCTCTACGTCTATCACACGGAGCGATCGGTCCCCGGCGACACCATCGACCCGGTCTTTCAGACGATGGAAGAGAAGCTGCTGCGGCTGATCATGAATCCATCGATGATCGTGACCTGGATCTTCGGGATCGTGCTTCTGTTCACGCCGCAGTCCGGTGCGGCCTGGGACGCGCTCTGGGTCTGGACGAAGCTCGCCGCGGTAGGCGTGATGACCTGGTTCCACATGTGGCTCGGCGCACGCCGAAAGGACTTCATCGCCGGTGCGAACACGCTGACGGGCCGACAGCACCGGATGATGAACGAGGTGCCGACGGTGCTTCTGGTGGTGATCGTGCTCTCGGTGGTGGTGAAGTGGTGACCGCCGCGGATTGACTCCGCCGCGGGCCAGGCGTATTTTCCGCTGATCCGCCCGTCCGGGTGGTCTTTCCCGTACTGTCCGACGATAGCCGCAGCTCCCATGCGGCGCGATAGGTGGTCCATGACCCAGACCCGTCTCAACCTCGCCGATCTGAAGGCCAAGAGCCCCAAGGATCTTCTGGCGATGGCCGAAGAGCTCGAGATCGAGAACGCCTCGACCATGCGCAAGGGCGAGATGATGTTCCAGATCCTGCGCGAGCGGGCCGACGAGGGCTGGCAGGTCTCGGGGGACGGCGTCCTCGAGGTGCTGCAGGACGGCTTCGGCTTTCTGCGCTCGCCCGAGGCGAACTATCTGCCGGGACCGGACGACATCTACGTCTCGCCCGACATGATCCGGCAGTTTTCGCTGCGCACCGGCGACACGATAGATGGCGGCATCCGCGCGCCGGAGGGGGACGAGCGCTATTTCGCCCTGGTGTCGGTCGACAAGATCAACTTCGAGACGCCGGATAACGCGCGCCACAAGATCGCCTTCGACAACCTCACGCCGCTCTACCCGGACGAGCGGTTCAAGATGGAGATCGAGGATCCCACCATCAAGGACCGCTCGGCGCGCGTGATCGACCTTGTGTCACCCATCGGGAAGGGGCAGCGCGCCCTCATCGTCGCACCGCCGCGGACCGGCAAGACGGTGCTCCTGCAGAACATCGCCCACTCGATCGAGACCAACCATCCCGAGTGCTACCTGATCGTCCTCTTGATCGACGAGCGCCCGGAAGAGGTGACCGACATGCAGCGCAGCGTGAAGGGTGAGGTCATCTCCTCGACCTTCGACGAACCTGCGACGCGGCATGTCGCCGTGAGCGAGATGGTGATCGAGAAGGCCAAGCGGCTCGTGGAACACAAGCGCGACGTCGTGATCCTGCTCGATTCGATCACGCGCCTCGGCCGGGCCTACAACACGACCGTGCCGAGCTCCGGCAAGGTGCTGACCGGCGGCGTGGATGCCAACGCGCTGCAGCGGCCCAAGCGGTTCTTCGGCGCGGCGCGGAACATCGAGGAGGGCGGATCGCTCACCATCATCGCCACCGCGCTGATCGACACCGGCTCGCGCATGGACGAGGTGATCTTCGAAGAGTTCAAGGGCACCGGCAACTCCGAGATCATCCTCGACCGC
>NZ_JAWLFS010000118.1:0-9267 GCF_041685465.1 Rhodosalinus sp.
CGAGGACCCGCGGGAGCTGCGCCGCCAGATCTTCGGTGCGATCCTGATGGGCGGCGGCGCCGTGGTCGCCATGGGCTGCAGCATCGGGCAGGGGCTCACCGCCTTCTCGACGCTGGCGGTGAGCGCGCCGGTCACCTTCCTCGCGATCTTCGCGGGCGCCGCGCTCGGGCTGCGCCAGCTGATCGAGGGGTTCCGCCAGCCGGCGGAATGACCGCGGCCCTCAGGCGGCACGCAGCCCCTTCACCTGTCCCAGCAGCCGGGGGATGTGTTTCCTGAACCGGAAGAAGCCGTGCGTGGCGTGGGGCCATGCGGCGGCGTCGAGCGCGCGCAGGCGACGCAGCACGCCCGTGCCGGCGAGCGCCTCCGCCGCCGGGCCGGTGCAGGGCCAGGGCGTGACCACCTGCGCGAGCCCCTCGCGCGCGGCCCAGTCGGCGATCTGGTCGGCGCTCCCGAGCCGGGTCACCGGGCCGAGCCGATCGGACCAGCGGTCCGCGGTGTCCTGCATCGCGCCCGCGACATGCGCGCCGACATGGGGCGCGACGGCGAGCGGGCTGAGCCCGTCCGAGCAGTCGAGAAAGGCGGTGGCTTTCGGCGTCACGCCGCTTTCGAAAAGAAACCCGGGCGCGAGGTCCTCCTCGGTCAGGAGGAGCCCGGTGGGGGCCGCGGGGTCGATCGGGTCGGAGACCGGAGCCGGCCCGAGCGGCGGATGCTCCGGCCCGTCGAGCGGCGGCGCCGCGGCGGCGAGGCCCTCGGGCCGGAAGCGCCCGTCGGTGTACTTGGCGATGTTGTCGGGCCGCGCGAGGTAGCTCTTGCCCCTGGTCTGCAGCCCGGCGACCCAGCGCCACGAGAGCGTGTTGGAGGCCGGGTCGCCGTCGAGCAGGTGGCGCAGGAAGACATCCGCGCCGAGCTCCCAGGGCAGGCGCAGCGTGAAGATCCAGATCGAGGCGAACCACATCCGGGCGTGGTTGTGCAGATATCCCGTCTCGGCGAGTTCCTGCGCCCAGGCATCGAAGGCGTCGATCCCCGTCTCGCCCCGGCAGGCGGCCTCCCAGTCGCGGCGCAGCCCGGCCTCGGTCGCCACCCGGTCGAGCGCGCGGGCGAGGCCGGCGCGATACATCGTCCAGACCGAGGGCCGGCGTTCGAGCCACCCCTTCCAGAACGTCCGCCAGGCGACCTCCTGCACGAATTTCTCTGCCGCGCTCTGCGAATGCCGCGCGAGCACCGCGGCGAGGACCTCCTCTTCGGTGATCAGGCGCCGGCGAATCCATGGCGAGAGTTGCGAGACGCCATCGTGCGCATCGCGCCCGAGGTCGTGATTGCGCCGGCGCGCGTAGTCGGCGCCGGCCTTCGGCACGAAGTCGCGCAGGCGTTCGAGCCCCGCGGCACGGGTCGGCGGGAAGCGGTCGAGCGGGGGGAGGGAGGGCGTCGCGGTCATGGCGCAGGGAGCTAGCGCATGGTGCCGCCGCGCCAAGCATCACGGGCGCGCCCTTGCAGGGCTCCGGTGCCGGCACTAAGACTCCGGGGTCAGACGGTGACGCGGCAGGACAACGGCAGGCAGGATCAGCATGAACGACCCGATCGACACCTACATGAACACGCTCGTCCCCATGGTGGTCGAGCAGACCAGCCGGGGCGAACGCGCCTACGACATCTTCTCGCGCCTGCTGAAGGAGCGCATCGTCTTCGTCTCGGGCCCGGTGCACGACGGCATGTCGAGCCTCGTGGTCGCGCAGCTTCTCCACCTCGAGGCGGAGAACCCGAAGAAAGAGATCTCGATGTACATCAACAGCCCCGGCGGGGTGGTGACCTCGGGGCTCTCGATCTACGACACGATGCAGTACATCAAGCCGAAGATCTCCACGCTCGTGGTGGGGCAGGCGGCCTCGATGGGCTCGCTGCTGCTCACCGCCGGGAGCAAGGACCTGCGCTTCTCGCTGCCCAACAGCCGCATCATGGTGCACCAGCCCTCGGGCGGCTACCAGGGGCAGGCGACGGACATCATGATCCATGCCGAGGAGACGCTGAAGCTCAAGCGCCGGCTGAACGAGATCTACGTGCACCACACCGGCCAGACCCTCGAGGCGGTCGAGGCGGCGCTGGAGCGCGACAAGTTCATGGCCCCCGAGGACGCGAAGGAGTGGGGGCTGATCGACGAGATCGTCGAGAATCGCGGCAAACACGAGGACGCGGAAAGCTGAAGTCCGGCACGCGGGATCGCGTGGGGAACTTTGACGTTGTAGAGGTCAGGAGGCTGCCCTAAGCTTCTCGGGACAGGCCAACCGCCGGCGCGTCATGCGGCGCCCGGCACGAGACACGGCCGAAAGGTGGAAGATGGCGACGAATTCAGGCGACAGCAAGAACACGCTCTACTGCTCCTTCTGCGGCAAGAGCCAGCACGAGGTGCGGAAGCTGATCGCCGGGCCGACCGTGTTCATCTGCGATGAATGCGTCGAGCTCTGCATGGACATCATCCGTGAGGAGACGAAGGGCGCCGGCTTCAAGAGTTCCGACGGCGTGCCGACGCCGCGGGAGATCGCCGAGGTGCTCGACGATTACGTGATCGGGCAGGCGATCGCGAAACGCGTGCTCTCGGTGGCGGTGCACAATCACTACAAGCGGCTGAATCACGCCTCGAAGTCGAGCGACATCGAGCTGAACAAGTCGAACATCCTGCTGATCGGCCCGACCGGGTGCGGCAAGACCCTGCTGGCGCAGACGCTGGCGCGCATCCTCGACGTGCCCTTCACGATGGCCGACGCCACGACGCTGACCGAGGCGGGCTACGTCGGCGAGGATGTCGAGAACATCATCCTGAAGCTCCTGCAGGCGAGCGAGTACAACGTCGAGCGCGCGCAGCGCGGCATCGTCTACATCGACGAGGTCGACAAGATCACGCGCAAGTCGGAAAACCCGTCGATCACCCGCGACGTCTCGGGCGAGGGCGTGCAGCAGGCGCTTCTGAAGCTGATGGAAGGCACGGTGGCGAGCGTTCCGCCGCAGGGTGGGCGCAAGCATCCGCAGCAGGAATTCCTGCAGGTGGACACCACCAACATCCTCTTCATCTGCGGCGGCGCCTTCGCCGGCCTCGACCGGATCATCGCGCAACGCCACAAGGGCAGCGCGATGGGCTTCGGCGCCGACGTGCGGGGCCAGGAAGAGCGCTCCATCGGCGAGGTCTACGCCGATCTCGAGCCGGAAGACCTGTTGAAGTTCGGCCTGATCCCCGAGTTCGTCGGCCGCCTGCCGGTCGTCGCCACGCTGGAGGATCTGGACGAGGATGCGCTGGTCGAGATCCTCACGCAGCCGAAGAACGCGCTCGTCAAGCAGTACCAGCGCCTCTTCGAGCTCGAGGACGCGACGCTGACCTTCACCGAGGAGGCGCTGCGCGCGATCGCGCGTCGGGCGATCCGTCGCAAGACCGGCGCCCGCGGCCTCCGCTCGATCCTCGAGGACATCCTGCTCGACACCATGTTCGAGCTGCCGGGCATGGAAAGCGTGACGGAAGTCGTCGTCAACGACGAGGTCGTGACCTCGGACTCCAAGCCGTTGATGATCTACGCCGACCAGAAGAAGGAGCCTGCCTCGGCGGGATGAGCGCCGGCGTCGGCCCGATGGTCGAAACCCGCGCCTCAGGGCGCGGGTTTCTTCGTGTCAGCGGGGGCGGTGCGTGGCCGTGACGCTGTGCGGGATCTCGGCCGGGTCGAGCGCCGGCCACGGCGCGGCATCCGTGACGACCCCGGCCGCGCGCAGGGCGGCGCCGACGGCCGGCAGATCGAGTTCGCCGAGGTCGAGGCGCGGGCGGTCGCTCTTGCGATGCCGCCAGACCCGCGCCAGCGCCTCGATCAGATGCGGCGGCCGCCCCGCGAAGGCCGCGATATGCGCCGCGATCCTGTCGGTCGCGCCCGAGCGGCGGCGCACGATCACCGCGACCTGCTGCTCCGGCCGGGCGTGGAAGGCGAACAGGTGCAGCGCCGAACCCTCCGCGGCCACCACCTGCCGCGCGGCCTTGTATCGTGCGATCTGCGTCGTCAGGTCGTGCCGCTCGGGGTGGAAGATCTCGTAGCCTTCGGCGGCGAGCCGCGCCTCCAGCCGCTCCTCCCCGATCAGCCCGCCGCGCCCGGGGCCGAGGCCGCTGCGGCTGATGTAGAGGCGCTCCGGCCCCTCGGCGGTCACGTCCCGCGCGAAGCGCCGCCGCATCGCCGCACGGAAGGCCGGCGTCCCCGCGGTGATCGCGCCGAGGCCGAAGCCCTGGCCCGGCACCACGAGCGTCTCCACCTCCATCGCCACGGCCGCGAGGCGCACCGGCACCCGAAGGCCCATCAGGCGAAAGAACTCGTCGTGAAAACGCCCGAGGGGCGCGTCCTTTCCCCGCCGGTCGATGAAGAGCACACCAGCGAGCGCAGCTTCGTCCAGATGGTCGAGCGCCCAGAGCCGCGCGGGCGTCTCGGCCACGAAATGCGAGAAGCTGCGCATCAGCACCCCGCCCCAGAGCCAGCGCCCGGAAAGGTGCGCCTCCGGCGCATCCTCCGGCGGCGGCGGCGTCAGCAGCCTGCGGTTCCGCCAGAGCGCGGCCTCGGGCACGTAGCGGCCCGCTCCGTCGCGCACGCCTGCAGGCGTGGTGAAGCTGCGCGCCTTCGGTGGATAGACGCGCGCCGCTGCCACGGTGCGCAGCACCGTGGACCATCCTCCCTCCGGATCGGGCGGGGCCTCCGCGGCCGCCCCGCGCTCCGCGGTCCAGACCAGGCGCGTGGAGACATCCCGCCGCTTGGCGAAGCCCTGTGCGCGGAGCGCGTCCTTCGCGCGTTTCATCGCCGGCTGTCCGGTGATCTGCGGATGGAAGGTCACGACCACGGCGCGAAGTCCCGAAAGATCCGTGCCGGCGAGGAGTGCCGCCTCTTCCCCGGGGCGGTCGAGGATCAGCACGTCGGGCCGCGCCTCGGCGATCAGATGCGCGAGCGGTGTCGCCTCCCTCCGCAGGTCGATTCGGTCCGCGAGCCCGTTCGCCCGGAAGAGAGCCGCGGCCCGCGCCCCGCGCGCCGCGTCGGGCTCCTGCACGCACAACGTCGCCGGGCGGGCCTCCCGCATGAGGCGCGCGGCCAGAACGCCGTCGACGGTTCCCGCCTGAAGCACGCGGTCGCCGGGGCCGACCACCGCCAGCGCACCGCGCACGCCGGGCGCGTCCGCCGCCGCCGCGATCGCTGCCGCGTCGGGCCCCGGGGCGGGCGGCACCCGCAGGCCGGTCTCGTCGTCCCGCATCATCGTCATCGCGTCCCAGACTAGCGCCTTCGCGCCCGCCGGCACAGGCGCTCGGCGCTCTGGACCTCGGGCCTGCACTGGTCCATATGATACTGGTCAGCCGGAGGACCGCATGGGTATCTTGAGCTTCCTCAATCGGGTCGTGACCTGGTGGAACGATCAGACGATCGGAACGCAGCTCTTCACGTGGCGCAATGGCGTGAAGGTCGGCGAGGACGAGGCCGGCAACATCTTCTACCGGACCCGGGACGGCAAGAAGCGCTGGGTGATCTACAACGGCGAGGCCGAGGCGAGCCGCGTGTCGCCCGACTGGCACGGCTGGCTTCATTACACCTGGGACGAGCCGCCGACCGAGCGCCCGATGAAGCACAAGTCGTGGGAGCGGCCGCATCAGGAGAACCTGACCGGCACGGCGCTCGCCTATGCGCCGGCGGGGTCGATCCGTCGGGTGAAACCGGAGCCGCGCAGCGATTACGAGCCATGGACGCCGGAGTGATCCCGCGATGAGCCACAGCCCGGGCGAGATCGTGCTCGGCGCCGCGGTGCTCGCCATCGCGGCGGGCTTCGTCTTTTACGCCGGTCAGGTCACCGGCTTCGGCGGCGAGCGCGACGGCTATCCGCTGACCGCGAGTTTCCGCTCCGCCGAGGGCGTGAACGTCGGCACCGACGTGCGCCTCGCCGGCGTCAAGATCGGCACCGTGACGGATGTGGACCTGAACCCCGAGACCTACCGCGCCGAGACGACCTTCACCCTCGATCAGGGCGTGCGCGTCCCCGACGACAGCGCCGCGGTCGTCGCCTCGGAGGGGCTTCTGGGCGGCAATTACGTCGAGATCTCGCCCGGCGGGTCGATGTTCTACTTCGAGCCGGGCGACGAGATCATCGATACCCAGGGCGCCGTCAGCCTGATCTCGCTTCTCGTGCGTTTCGTCTCCGGCGAGGCCGAGGAATGATCCGCGGCGCCTTGCTCGCCCTGACGCTCGCACCTGCCTGCGCTGCCGCCGCGCAGGAGCCGGGCGAGGTCGACACGGGCGTCGGTGCCGTCCTGCGCACCCTCGACAAGATCAACGGCGAGGCGGAGGATGTCACGCTGCGCAACGGCGCACGGACGGACCTCGGCCGGCTGACGATCCGTCTCGAGGAGTGCCGCTACCCCAAGGGCAGCCCTGCGACCGACGCCTGGGCCCTTCTCCGGATCAGCGAGGACGGGCAGGACGATCCGCTGTTTCACGGCTGGATGATCGCCTCCTCGCCGGCGCTCAATCCGCTCGATCACACCCGCTACGACGTCTGGGTGTTGCGCTGCACCACCTCCTGACCGGAGGCGGGCAGGGCGGGGGCGGCGAAATCAGCCCGCCGCGCGAGGGCATGCGCGAGGCGGCGATGATACTCCGCCCGGCTGATCTCCACGCCCCCGAGCGAGGCGAGATGCGGCGTCAGGAACTGCGTGTCGAACAGCGTGAAGCCCGCGCTCCGCAGACGCTCCACCAGCCACGCGAGCGCGATCTTCGAGCCGTCGCGCCGCCGCGAGAACATGCTCTCCCCGAAAAACGCCGCGCCGAGCGTGACGCCGTAGACCCCTCCGGCGAGACGTCCCTCCATCCAGACTTCCAGCGAATGCGCGTGACCGAGGCGATGAAGCGCGCTGTAGAGGCGGCGGATCTCGGGGTTGATCCAGGTTTCGTCCCGGTCGGCGCAGGCGTCGATCACGGCTTCGAAGGCGGTGTTCACCGTCACGCGGTAATCGTCGCGCCGGAGCCGCTTCGCGAGCGACCGCGAGATGCGGAAGCCGTCGAGCGGGATCACCCCGCGCCGGCGCGGATCGACCCAGAAGAGCTCAGGGTCATCGTGCCGTTCCGCCATCGGGAAGAGCCCGACCGAATAGGCGCGCAGCACGAGGTCGGGCGTCAGCCCCTCGCCGTCCTGCGGCGCGGCGGTCATCGCGCCGGGGTCAGGCCGCCGCCTGCCGCGCGAGCCATTTTTCGAGCCAATGGATCGTGTAGTCGCCCGTGCGGATCGCCTCCTCCTCGAGGAGCGCGCGGAAGAGCGGGATCGTGGTGTCCACACCGTCCACGATCAGCTCGCCGAGCGCGCGGTTGAGGCGCGACAGCGCCTCGTCCCGGTTGCGGCCGTGCACCACGAGCTTGCCGATCAGGCTGTCGTAGAAGGACGGGATCACGTAGCCGTCGTAGATCGCCGAATCCATCCGGACGCCGAAACCGCCCGGCGCGTGATACTGCGTGATCCGCCCCGGCGAGGGCGCGAAGTCGGGCAGCCGCTCGGCGTTGATGCGGACCTCGATCGCGTGGCCGTGAATCACGAGATCGTCCTGCGCGAAGGACAGTGGATAGCCCTCCGCAACCCGGATCTGCTCGCGCACGAGATCGACGCCGAAGATCGCCTCGGTCACCGGGTGCTCCACCTGCAGGCGGGTGTTCATCTCGATGAAATAGAACTCCCCGTCCTCGTAGAGGAACTCGATCGTGCCCGCGCCCGAGTACCCGAGCTCGGCGACCGCGTCGGCGCAGACGCGGCCGATGCGCGCGCGCTCCTCTGCCGTGACCGCGGGGCCGGGCGCCTCCTCCAGCACCTTCTGGTGCCGGCGCTGGAGCGAGCAGTCGCGCTCGGCGAGATGCACCGCGCCCCCGCGGCCATCACCGAAGACCTGCACCTCGATGTGGCGCGGACGCTCGAGATATTTCTCGAGATAGACCTCGTCGTTGCCGAAGGCGGCCTTTGCCTCGGCCCGCGCGGTGAGGAAGGCGCGCTCCATCTCCTCGGCGTCGCGCGCGACCTTCATGCCGCGCCCGCCGCCGCCGGCGGTGGCCTTCACGATCACCGGGTAGCCGATCCCGCCCGCGATCTCGAGCGCCTCGGCAAGCTCGGAGACGCCGCCGTCGGAGCCCGGCACGCAGGGCACGCCGAGGCGTCGCATCGTCTCCTTCGCGGCGATCTTGTCGCCCATGACGCGGATGTGCTCGGCCGAGGGGCCGATGAAGGCGAGGCCGTGATCCTCCACGATCTGCACGAACTGCGCGTTCTCGGAAAGGAAGCCGTAGCCCGGGTGGATCGCCTGCGCGCCGGTCACCTCGCAGGCGGAGATGATGGCGGGCATGGACAGGTAACTCAGCGCCGCCGAGGGCGGGCCGATGCAGACGCTCTCGTCGGCCATGCGCACATGCATGGCGTCCGCGTCGGCGGTCGAATGCACGGCGACGCTTGCGATGCCCATCTCGCGGCAGGCGCGGACGACGCGCAGGGCGATCTCGCCCCGGTTGGCGATCAGGATCTTGTCGAACACGCGCGCCTCATTCGATGATGACGAGCGGCGCGCCGTATTCGACCGCCGCGCCGTCCTCCACGAGGACGCGCTTGACGGTCCCGGCGCGCGGCGCGGGGATGTGATTCATGGTCTTCATCGCCTCGACGATGAGAAGGGTATCGCCCTCCGACACGCTGCTGCCGGTGCCGACGAACGGCGCCGCGCCGGGTTCGGGCTGCAGGTAGACGGTGCCCACCATCGGCGAGGTGACGGCGCCGGGATGCGCGGTCGGGTCCTCTGCCGGGGCGGGGGCGGGGATCTCGGCCACCGGGTCACGCGTGGCCGCCACGGGGGCCGGCGGCGGGGGCGGCGCGGCGGCGGCGCGGCTCAGCGTGACGTCGAGCCTGTCCTCCTCGCCGCGGTGGCGCGCGACCGAGATCTCGCTCAGCTCGCTGTCCCGCAGAACCTCCGCGAGCGCACGGATGAAGGCCACGTCGTCGTCATGCGGGTGCGTCGTCATCGGATCCTCGCGCCGTTGCCGGAACACCGGGGCCGCGCCCCGGACCGCGCCCTCTATAGGGGAAGGGCGCGGGGGAGGGAAGCGGGCAGACGCGCGCAGGCCGCCGGGGCAGGTCGCGGGCGCGGCTCAGTCCCTGTTCATCCTGTTTTCGACGAGGTCGTCGACGACGGCGGGCTCGGCGAGGGTGGAGGTGTCGCCGAGGGAGTCGGGGTCGTTCTCGGCGATCTTG
>NZ_JAWLFS010000002.1:0-35194 GCF_041685465.1 Rhodosalinus sp.
CCCCGGGATATTTGGACCCAAGAAGAAGGGGCCTGCGCTGGACCCCATCATCTTGGCGAAAATACTCCGGGGAGCGCGAGGGGCAGCGCCCCTCGCCCCGAGCGAGGGTGTGCGGCCGCAAGGCCGCGCGGTGGGCGGCGAAACGGCTTGTGAGTGCCGGCCCCCGCGGCTAGACCGCGCCGCGAGAGGAGAAGGGCGCGCATGAGCCTCAACACCTTCGGTCACGTCTTTCGCGTTACCACCTGGGGCGAGAGCCACGGGCCCGCGCTGGGCGCGGTGGTGGACGGCTGCCCGCCGGGCGTGCCGCTCGCCGAGGCGGACATCCAGAACTGGCTCGACCGCCGGAAGCCGGGGCAGAACCGCTATGTCACCCAGCGGCGCGAGCCGGACGCCGTAGAGATCCTTTCCGGCGTCTTCGAGGGGCGCACCACGGGCACGCCGATCCAGCTGATGATCCGCAACGCCGACCAGCGCAGCAAGGACTACTCCGAGATCGCGGAGAAATTCCGCCCCGGCCATGCCGACATCGCCTATTGGCGGAAATACGGCCTGCGCGACTACCGCGGCGGCGGGCGATCCTCGGCACGGGAGACGGCGGCGCGCGTGGCGGCGGGGGGCGTGGCGCGCGCGGCACTCGCCGCCCTGGCGCCCGGGCTTTCGGTGCAGGGCTACATGGTCGGCATCGGCCCGCACGGCATCGACCGGGCGCGCTTCGACGCGGACGAGATCGCGCGCAACCCTTTCTGGTGCCCCGACGCGCGGGCGGCGGAGGAGTGGGCGGCCTACCTGGACGCGCTGCGCAAGTCCGGCGACAGCGCGGGGGCGCTGATCGAGGTGCGGGCCACCGGCGTGCCGGAGGGCCTCGGCGCGCCGGTCTACGGCAAGCTCGACGCCGATCTCGCCGCCGCGATGATGAGCATCAACGCGGTCAAGGGCGTCGAGATCGGCGAGGGCATGGCGGCGGCCGCGCTCACCGGATCGGCCAACGCCGACGAGATCACGATGGGCGACGACGGGCGGCCCGCCTACGGCTCGAACCACGCGGGCGGGGTGCTCGGCGGCATCTCGACCGGGCAGGATCTGGTGGTGCGCTTCGCGGTGAAGCCGACCTCCTCGATCCTGACGCCGCGGCGGACGATCACCACGGCGGGCGAGGAGACCGAGATCGTCACCAAGGGGCGGCACGACCCCTGCGTCGGCATCCGCGCGGTGCCGGTGGGCGAGGCGATGATGGCCTGCGCCCTGCTCGACCATCTGCTTCTTGACCGGGCGCAGACGGGGCGCGCGCGGGGCCCGCTGGGATAGCGCGTGCTCGAAATCCTCGCCATCACCTTTCCGATCTTCGCGCTCGTCGCGCTGGGGTACGGGTCGGTGCGCCTCGGTCCCTTCGTGCCGTCGGACATGCGCGCCCTCGGGCTCTTCGTGATGAACATCGCGCTGCCCGCGCTCCTTTTCACCGCGGTGGCCGAGCGGTCGGTGACCGAGACGCTGAGCCCCGGGTATCTTTCGGTCTTCCTCGCCGGCGGGCTCGCCACCGTCGCGGCGGCCTGGGCCTGGCATACCGCGCGCGGCACGAGGCCGGCGCGCAAGGCGATCGCCGTGATGGGCTCCACCTGCCCCAACTCGGGCTACGTGGGCTATCCGCTGATGCTCCTTCTGCTGCCCGAGAAGGCGGGGATGATCCTCGCCATGAACCTCGTGGTGGAGACCTTCGTGCTGATCCCGCTCACGCTGCTGCTGCTGGAAAGCTCCCGGCCGCGGAGCGGCGCGCGGCTGACCACGCGGGCCCGGCGGGCGGTTCTCGAGGTTCTGCGCCGGCCGATGGTGCTGGGCCTTCTCGCCGGCGTGGCGGTCTCGCTCACGGGGCTGTCGCTGCCCTCGGGCGTGACGCGGCTTCTGGATCTTCTGGCGCAGTCCACGGGCGCCATCGCGCTCTTCGTGATCGGCGGCTCGCTGGTCGGCCTGCCGGTCAAGGGCAACCGCACGCTCGCCGCCGAGATCGTGGTGGGAAAGCTCTTCGTGCATCCGGCCCTGACCGCGCTGGCGCTGGTCGCGCTGCCGCTCCTCGGCGGGCTCACGATCCACGACCCCGACCTGCGCATGGCGGTGATCCTCTCGGCCGCGGTGCCGATGTTCGGCATCTACGCGCTCCTCGCGCAGGACTACGGGCACGAGGGCATCGCCTCGCTCGCGCTTCTGGGCGCGACCGCGGGGGCCTTCGTCACGCTGACCGGGCTTCTCGCGGTGCTGAGCTAGCGCCTGGCGCTGGAACGCGGACGCGCGCCCCGAGGGTGTCGGGACGGCGGAATCGGGAGGCCGGGGGCGAACGCGACCGACCATGGCGCGCTCTAGGGCCGGGCGCCTGCGACGGTGTGCTGCTTCGAGAGCTGCACGGCGAGGATCCCGAAGGCGATCACCGTGACCCCGACGAGATCGAGCGGGCCGAGCTGCTCGTCCAGCAGAACGGCCGCGATCGCCACGCCAAGGAACGGGTTCAGGAAATGGAAGGTCGCGGCCTTCACCGCGCCGATCCGGTGGACGAGCAGGAACCAGACCAGCGTCGCCGCGAGGCCCGGCACGAGGATCGTGTACAGGTAGGCAGCGACGAGCCGCGCGGACCAGTCGACGCGCAGCTCTTCGAGGGCGAGCGCGAAGGGCAGCAGCACCACCGCCCCCACGAGCATCTGCAACCCCACCACCATCAGGAAGTTCCCGCCCGACGACACGCCCCGCATGGTCAGCGTCGCCACGGAGAGCGCGAGCACCCCGATCACGCAGAGCGTCACGCCGAAGGGGTCCGCGCCGCCCTGAAAGCGCGCGCCCATGATGAGCGCGACCCCCGCGAAGCCCGCGATCAGCCCCGCGACGCCCAGCGGCGCCACCCGCTCGCCCAGCACGATCCAGCCGGCGAGCGCCACGAGAAGCGGCATGGCAGACGCGATGATGGCGCCGAGGGAGGCCTCGACGGTCTGGAAGGCGACCCAGTAGAGCCCGAGATAGAGGGCGTTCTGGCAGATGCCGAAGACGATCGTGGCGCGCCACTGCGCCGGCGTCAGCCGCCAGCTCTGACCGAGCGCGCGGGCGAGGGCGATGCCGATCACCCCGGCGACGACGAAGCGGAGCGAAAGCGCGGTGAGCGGCGGCGCGGCGGTCGAGATGATGCGCCCTGCCGAGAAGGCCGAGGACCACATCACCGCGAAGGCGAGCCCCATGCCGGCCGCGCGCAGATCCATGTCGCCGCTCCCTGTCGCTCGCACGCCAAGCCCGGGCATCTTTCGTACGAAAGATGCCCGGGCTTGGCACCTCGTGGGTCCGTGCCGCGGGCGAGGAGAATTCTCGTACGAAAATTCTCGTCTGCACTGCCGCGGATACGAAAAGGGCCGCCCGCGGCGGCCCCGTGCCGGTCCGGCGGCGACGGTCAGCCGTTCGCGCTGTCCTTGAGGGCCTTGGCGATGGTGACCTTCACCTGCTTGTCGGCCTCTTTCTTGAGCTGCTCGCCCGTCGCGGGGTTGCGCACCATCCGCTCGGGACGCTCGCGCAGGTAGAACTTGCCGACACCCGGCAGCGTCACCGCCCCGCCGTCCGCGACCTCGCGCGTGATCACGTTGCAGACGGCGTCGAGCGCAGCGCCCGCGGTCTTCTTGTCGCTGTCCATCTCGTCCGCCAGCGCGGCCACGAGCTGGGTCTTGGTCATCGCCTTGGCCATTCTTCGGTCTCCCTTCACTGCCCCTGTTCTTGGGCCCCGATCATTCGAGTTGACTTCATGTTGGATGTAAACACAACAAATGGGCCTGTCGCGCAAGGAATATTCCGATTTTTCGGGCCTGCCGCGCCGGCGCCCGCATCAGAGAAAGGCCGTCTCCTCGAAGCTGCGGAGCTTGCGGCTGTGGATGCGCTCCAGCGGCATGGCCGCGATCAGCTCCATCGCGCGCACGCCGATGCGCAGGTGCCGCGCCACCTGCGTCGTGTAGAACTCGGAGGCCATGCCGGGCAGCTTGAGCTCCCCCTGAAGCGGCTTGTCGGAGACGCAGAGAAGCGTGCCGTAGGGCACGCGGAAGCGGAAGCCGTTGGCGGCGACCGTCGCGCTTTCCATGTCGAGCGCGATGGCCCGCGACTGGCTCAGCCGCTGCACGGGGCCGGTATGCTCGCGCAGCTCCCAGTTGCGGTTGTCGACGCTCGCCACGGTGCCGGTGCGCATGATGCGCTTGACGTCGTACCCCTCGAGCGCCGTCTCCTCGGCGACGGCACGCTCCAGCGCGATCTGGATCTCGGCGAGCGCCGGGATCGGCACCCAGACCGGCAGATCGTCGTCGAGCACCCGGTCCTCGCGCAGGTAGGCGTGGGCCAGGACGAAATCGCCGAGGCTCTGCGAGTTCCGGAGCCCCGCGCAATGGCCCACCATGATCCAGGCGTGCGGGCGCAGCACCGCGATGTGGTCGGTCGCCGTCTTGGCGTTGGACGGGCCGACGCCGATGTTGACGAGCGTGATGCCGCGCCCGTCCGCGCGCTTCAGGTGATAGGCCGGCATCTGCGGCAGCTTCGCGGGCGGGGGCAGCGCGGCATCGGGCGCCGTGATCTCGATCTCGCCGGGGGCGACGAAGCTGGTGTAGCCGCTTTCGGGGTCGGCGAGCTTCGCCCGCGCCAGCGCCTCGAACTCCGCGACGTAGAACTGGTAGTTGGTGAACAGGACATGCGTCTGGAAATGCTCGGGGTCGGTCGCCGTGTAATGCCGGAGCCGGGCGAGCGAGTAGTCCACGCGCTGCGCGGTGAAGGGCGCGAGCGGCCGCGCACCGTCCGGGCCGGGCTGCACGCGGCCGTTGACGATGTCGTCGTTCGTCGCCGCGAGGTCCGGCACGTCGAAGACGTCGCGCAGCGGAAAGCGCGCCGCACCCTCCTGTGGCACGGTGAGGCCGGGGCGGTCGGACACGGCGAAATGGACCGGGATCGGCGTCTCGGAAAGACCGATCTCGACGGCGGTGTCGTGGTTGCGGATCAGCAGCTCGAGTTGCTGGCGCAGGTAGCCGGCGAAGAGATCGGGCCGCGTGACGGTCGTGGCGTAGGTGCCCGGCGCGGCGACATGACCGAAGGCGAGGCGGCTGTCCACCTCCGCGAAGCTGGTGGTCGAGACGCGGATCTCGGGGTAGAAGGCGCGCAGCCGGTGGCCGGGATGACCGTCGTGCAGGCAGGCCTGGAACCGCTCGGCGAGAAAGTCCGTCGCCCCCGTGTAGAGCGCGACAAGGTGATCGACGGCCGCCTCCGGATCGTGGAAGGCGCGCGGCGCGGGCAGATCTGGGGTCACGACATCCGTCGCGCTGTCGGGCATGGGCCGTCCTGACTCCGGGGCTGCGGCAAGCGGATGGCAGCCACGTTGACAGTTCGGTCCGGCGCGATCAAGCTCCCGCCCCGAAAGAGCCGGATGCGTCGGCACGTCGGCGGATGCGCGCCGGTGGTGCCCGGTGGCGCAGCGCGGCAGCAGGGCGCCCGGGCCTCCCCGCCGCGAGCGCCGGGTGCCGCCGACCGCTGTCCGGTTTCCGCCCGAGGAGAGATCACGATGAACGCCCCCCACCGCACCGCCGAGACCGACCTTCGCGACCTGCGCGCCGACCTGGCCGCCGCCTTCCGGTGGACCGCGCGCCTCGACATGCACGAAGGCGTGGCCAACCACTTCTCGGTCGCCGTGAACCCGGAGGGCACGCGCTTCCTCGTCAATCCGAACCAGATGCACTTCGCGCGGATCCGCGCCTCGGACCTGATCGAGGTGGACGCGAACGACCCCGCGACGCTGGAGCGGCCGGACGCGCCGGACCCGACAGCCTGGGGACTGCACGGGGCGATTCACCGCGCGGTGCCACGGGCGCGTTGCGTGATGCACGTGCATTCGCCCTATGCCACCGTGCTTGCCTGTCTCGAGGACCCGACCCTGCCGCCGCTCGACCAGAACGCCTGCATGTTCTTCGACCGCGTGGCGGTGGACCGGGATTATGGCGGGCTGGCCTTCGAGGAAGAAGGCGCGCGCTGCGCGCGGCTCTTCGACGACCCGAAGAAGACCGTGCTCCTGATGGGCAATCACGGGCTTCTCACCATCGGCGCCACGGTGGGGGAAGCCTTCGACCGGCTCTACTACTTCGAGCGCGCGGCGGCGACCTATGTGCGGGCGCTCTGGACCGGGCGGCCGCTCTCGCTTCTCTCCGAAGCGGTGGCAGAAAAGACCGCGCAGGAGCTCGAGGCCTATCCCGGCGCGGGCGAGCGTCACCTCGCCGAGCTGCGCGCGCTGCTGGACGGCGAGGGCGCGGACTACGCCGACTGACGATGACGATGCAGCCGGGCCGCGGGGCGCGCGCCGCGCGTCCCGGTCCGCCACGAACGGATTGACGCATCCGACGGAATCGGATTGGCGTGGCCCCGTCTCACGCCGGTCCCCGTGCCGTCCGCCGAAGGAGTGCGTCAATGCTTCAGGTTCTGGGCGGCGTCTGGGCGCTGTTGTTCGGCATGGCGCTCATCATGATCGGCAACGGCATGCATGCCACGCTGATGGGTGTGCGCGGCAACATCGAGGGGTTCACCTCCGCCGAGCTCTCGATCGTCACCGCCGGCTATTTCTTCGGCTTCCTCTCGGGGGCGCAGCTCGCCCCGCGGCTGATCCGGACCGTCGGGCACGTCCGGGTCTTCGCCGCGCTCGGCTCCTTCATGTCGGCCGGTCTGATCGCCTTTCCGCTGATCGGCGAGCCCTGGGCCTGGACACTGCTCCGGATCGCGATCGGCTTCTGCATGTCCGGCGTCTACGTCACCGCCGAAAGCTGGCTGAACAATGCCGCGACGAACGAGATGCGCGGCAAGCTTCTGTCGGCCTACATGCTGGCGCAGATGGCGGGGATGATCCTCGCGCAGTGGCTGGTGACCGTGGCTGACGCCGCCGGGCCGGCGCTCTTCATCGGGGCGTCGATCCTCGTCTCGCTCTCCTTCGGGCCGATCCTCCTCTCGGCGGTGCCGCTGCCGGCGGCGGAGACGACGAAGCCGATGAGCCTGCGCCGCCTCTACGCCAGTTCGCCGCTGGGCACGGTGGGGGTCTTCCTGCTCGGCGGGGTCTTCGCCGCGCAGTTCGGCATGGCCTCCGTCTACGGCGCGCAGGCAGGGCTTTCCGTCGATGACATCGCGCTTTTCGTGGCGATGATCTTCGTGGGCAGCGCGGTCTTCCAGTTCCCGGTGGGCTGGCTCTCGGACCGCATGGACCGGCGGGTGCTGATCCTCGGGCTCGCGTCGATCGGCGCGGGGGCGAGCGCGCTGGGCTTCGTCGCGGGCGGGGCGCTCGCGCCGCTCCTCGTCGCGGCCTTCGTCATGGGCGGCATGGCGAACCCGCTCTATTCGCTCTTCATCGCCTACACGAACGACTTCCTCGACGCGGAGGACATGCCGGCCGCCTCGGGCGGGCTCGTCTTCACCTACGGGCTCGGCGCGATCCTGGGTCCGCTTGCCGCCGGCGCGGCGATGGAGGCGGGCGGAAGCGCCTTCTTCTGGCTCGTGCTGCTGGTGCTTTTCGCGGCGACGGCCCTCTACGCCGGCTGGCGCATGACGCGCCGCCCGGGCGTGCCCGTGGACGAGACCGGCGCCTACGTGGGCGTCATGCCCACCTCCTCGGCCGTGGCGCTCGAGGCGGCGCAGGAGTGGTCGCAGGAACTCGCCGAGCAGGAGGAGGCCGCCGCCGAAAGCGGCGCCGCCTGAGCCGGCCTTTCGCGGACCGCCGGAGGGCGCGGTGGTGCAAGCCGGCTCCGGGACTCCGGTTTCCGTGCCTCGCACCGAGCCTCGCTGTCCATGGCGGTGCTGAACACGGCCACGGAGACGGAGGAGCCGACCGGCGGGATGGATACGGCGCTCGTGGAGCTGGTGATCGCGCACGGGCCCGAACGGATCACGCCCGCGCCGGCGGTGCGTCGCTCTCCGCCCGCCTCGGCCGGTCGCGATCCGGCAACCGGGCAACCGCGTCCCGTCCTGCGTTCGAGCGGCCCGCGTCCCCGACCGGGGCCCGACGCGGTCAGACGCGCATCGGCATCACGACGTAGATCGCCGACGTGTCGTCGCCTTCGCGCATCAGGGTGGGGTCGCCGGAGGAGTTGAACAGGAAGACCGCGTTCTCCCGGTCCACCTGGCTCGCGATCTCCTGCAGGTACTTCGCGTTGAAGCCGATCTCGAGGTGCTCGTCCTGATAGGCGACGGGCAGCTCGTCCTCCGCCGCGCCGGCGTCGGGCGCGTTGACCGAGAGGATCAGCCGGTCGTCCTCCATCGTCATCTTCACCGCGCGCGACCGCTCGGAGCTCACGGTGGCCACACGGTCCACGGCGCGGGCGAAGTCGGCGGCGTCCACCTCGAGCCGGCGGGTGTTGTTCTGCGGGATGACCCGGCCATAGTCGGGGAAGGTCCCGTCGATGACCTTCGACGTCAGCGTGATGTCCGGCGTGGCGAAGCGCACCTTGGTCTCGCTCACCGAGACGGCGATCTCGGCATCGTCGTCGTCGAGGAGCTTGCGCAGCTCGCCCACCGTCTTGCGCGGCACGATCACGCCCGGCATCCCCTCGGCCCCCGCGGGCAGCGGCGCGTCGATCCGGGCGAGGCGGTGGCCGTCGGTCGCCACGCAGCGCAGCGCCGGGCCCTCCTCGCCCTCGGCGACATGCATGTAGACGCCGTTCAGGTAATAGCGCGTCTCCTCGGTGGAGATGGCGAAGCGCGACTTGTCGAAGAGGCGGCGCAACACCGGCGCGGGCGCGGCGAAGTTGGCAGTGTATTCCGAGGAGGCCATCACCGGGAAGTCCTCCTTCGGGAGGGTGGCCAGCGTGAAATGCGACCGCCCCGCCGAGACCGACAGCCGACCCGCCGCCGCGTCGTCGGCCAGCGTGACCAGCGCGCCGTCGGGCAGCTTGCGCACGATCTCGTGGAAGGTGACGGCGCTGACCGTGGTGCCGCCGGCGCGCTCGACCGTCGCGGGGGCGCGGTCCAGCACCTCGATGTCGAGGTCGGTGGCGCGGAAACGCACGGCGTCGCCCTCCGCCTCGATCAGCACATTGGCGAGGATCGGGATGGTGTTGCGCCGTTCCACGACCGACTGCGCCTGCGCCACGGCCCTGAGCAGCGCGCCGCGCTCGATGCTGATCTTCATGCCCCTGTCCCTCCGTTCCGGCCGGAGGCTCACCCTACCGGGTGGCCCCTGCCGCACAAGAGTTTTGCGCTCTTCGGTTCAACGGTTTGTCGACCGGATCGCGGCGACGGTCAAGGGCACCCCCGGGCAATGGCTCCGGGTGGGGCGGACGAGCGCGCCGCAGGGCCGCTCAGCCCTCCAGCGCGCGGCGCAGGATGTCGAGATCCTCGGCGATCTGGCTGTCGGCGGCGCGCAGCTCCTCGATGCGCTTGACGCCGTGCATGACCGTGGTGTGGTCCCGCCCGCCGAAGCTGCGCCCGATCTCCGGCAGCGAGCGCGCGGTGAGTTTCTTGGCGAGATACATCGCCACCTGCCGCGGCCGGGCGAGGCTGCGCACGCGCTTCGGCCCGATCAGGTCCGACAGGCGGATGTTGTAGTGCTCGCTCACCTTGCGCTGGATTTCCTCGACGGTGACCTTGCGCTCGGAGGCGCGCAGGATGTCGGCGAGGCAGTCCTGCGCGAGGTCCATGTCGATCGTCCGCCCCACGAGGGAGGCGAAGGCGAAAAGCCGCGTCAGCGCCCCCTCGAGCACGCGGACGTTGGTGGAGATGCGCAGCGCGAGAAACTCCAGCACGCCGGGCTCGAGGCGCAGGTCCGGGTAGAGCGCGCGGTGCTGCTCGACCTTGGACTGCAGGATGCCGAGGCGCAGTTCGTAATCGGTCGGGTGCAGGTCCACCACGAGGCCGCACTGCAGCCGGCTCTTGATGCGGTCCTCGAGGTGCTTGATCTCGCCGGGGGAGCGGTCGCCGGAAATGATGATCTGCTTCTGCCCGTCCACCAGCGCGTTGAAGGTGTGGAAGAACTCCTCCTGGGTGCTGTCCTTGCCGGCGATGAACTGCACGTCGTCCACCATCAGCACGTCGACCGAGCGAAAGAGCTCCTTGAAGTCGATCATCTTCTTTTCGCGCAGCGCCTGGATGAAGCGGTACATGAACTGCTCGGCCGAGAGGTAGAGCACGGTCAGCTCCGGCCGCGTCTCGCGCAGCTCCCAGGCGATGGCGTGCATCAGGTGCGTCTTGCCGAGCCCGACGCCGCCGTAAAGGAAGAGGGGGTTGAAGGTGACGGCCCCGCCCTCGGCGACGCGGCGCGCTGCGGCATGGGCGAGTTCGTTGGGCTTGCCCACGACGAAGGTGTCGAAGCGGAAACGCGCGTCGAGCGGTGCGCCATGCAGGCCATCGGCGCGGCCCGCGGACGCGGCAGGCGCGGCCTGCGGCTCGGCGCTCGTGTCCGGGTGTGCCGGGGGGGCGGAGCGCGGGGCGCCACCGTTCGACACGGTGAAGCGGATGCGCCGCACGTCCGAGTCGGCCGCAGAGATCTGATGCAGGAGGAGATCGCCGAAGTTGTCGGAAACGTAGGTGCCCATGAAGTTGGTGGGCACGTGGAACGTCGCCACACCGTCGGACACGCCGGCGAAGGAGAGCGGCTTGATCCAGTTCAGATAGTTGTTCTTGCCCACGCTGCGTTCCAGCGTGGCCTGAAGCTGCCCCCATTCTTCCTGCGTCATCACGGTCCGATTATGCCCCATCTCTCGCCTCCATCGCTGCCGCCGGACATCGCCGGCGGCTGTCACGCGCCTGTCTGCCAGAGGGGCATCCCGGATGCGTCGGGTCGCAGACACAGGCACCCCTCGGGCGGCGCCGGAACGGCGGCCCGTGATTTCCTGTATCGCGTACGCGACGGCGTACGTCGGGCAGGCCCTGCAAGAGTGCCACGCTCCGAACCGCAGACCGCGGCTTACCCTGAACGGGCGAACGGCCGGCCCCGTCCCCTAGGACCGTCTCCGTTCAGCCTGTCCCCCCAAGGCGATGTGACTCGCAGGGGAGAAGGTAGCAATCGGGCACGTGCGGCGGCAACTGAACTTGTCGCTTGACTCGTCGGCCCCGCCGAAAGAATCCGGTACGCCGCAACGCCGCCGGCACAAACAGAAGGGGCGCCCCGCGGCGGGACGCCCCTTTCGTTTCAAGGCCTTGGCTGCTGCCGCGTGCCCGTTCAGCCGAGCGCCTTCACCCGCTTTGCGAGGCGCGATATCTTTCGCGCCGCGGTGTTCTTGTGCATCACGCCCTTCGTCACACCACGCATGATCTCGGGCTGGGCGGCGCGCAGCGCGGTCGCCGCCGCAGCCTGGTCGCCGGAAGCGATCGCTTCCTCGACCTTGCGCAGGAAGGTACGGATGCGCGAGCGCCGCGCACGGTTGATGTCGTAGCGCTTCTGGTTCTGACGGGCGCGCTTGCGCGCCTGGGGCGTGTTCGCCATCGGGTCGGATCCTCCGGGGTCGTCGTGCCATTCTTCCGTCGCGCGACACCCCTGTCGCCGCCCCCCGACAGGGACGGACCGACACTTGCCTGAGCGGGCATCACGCGCATGTACCGGGCGCCCTTAGCGCACCGCGGCTCGAAAGGGAAGCCCCCGCACGAGGGGCTCAGCGGTCGCGGAACTGCGCCTCGCGCTTCTCGAGGAAGGCCGACATGCCCTCCGCCTGGTCCTCGGTGGAGAAGAGCGCATGGAAGAGCCGCCGCTCGAATCGCAGCCCCTCGGCGAGCGAGGTTTCCTCTGCGCGGTTCACCGCCTCCTTGACCGCCATCGTCGTCAGCATCGACTTTTCGGCGATCTTCTGCGCGGCGTTCTGCGCCTCCTCCGTGAGGTTCTTGGCGGCGACGACGCGGCTGACGAGGCCCGAGCGCTCCGCCTCCTCGGCGGTCATGAAGCGTCCCGTCAGGTGCATGTCCATGCTCTTGGCCTTGCCGACCATCCGCGTCAGGCGCTGCGTGCCGCCGATCCCGGCGATGACGCCGAGGTTGATCTCGGGCTGGCCGAACTTGGCCGAGTCGGCCGCGATGATGAAATCGCACATCATGGCGAGCTCGCAGCCCCCGCCCAGCGCGTAGCCCGCGACCGCCGCGATCACCGGCTTGCGCACGCGGGTGATCGCCTCGTGCTCGGTGCCGAAGAAATCGGAGAGATACATCTCCACGAAACTCTTCTGCGACATCTCCTTGATGTCGGCGCCCGCGGCGAAGGCCTTGGACGAGCCGGTGAGCACGATGCAGCGCACCTTGTCGTTGGCGTCCGCCTCCGCGAGGGCGCGCGCCAGCTCGCCCAGAAGCTGCGAGTTCAGCGCGTTCATCGCGTCGGGCCGGTTCAGCTTGATGGTGGCGACGTGGTCTTCGGTCTCGACGACGATCGTCTCGTAGGCCATGGACCTGGCTCCGCTGGTGTCGGTCAAGAGCCCTTGCTAGCACTCTGGCGCGCTCGTTCAAGCTATCTCTGGCAGGCCGGGCAGTAGAAACTCGACCGCCCGGACTGCACGGTGCGGCGCACCGTGCCGGTGCACTCCGCCCGCCGGCAGGGCGCGCCCTCGCGGCCGTAGACGTCGAAGGCGTGCTGGAAATAGCCGAGCTCGCCGTCGGCCTGCCGGTAGTCGCGCAGCGATGCACCACCCGCGGCGATCGCGTCGTCGAGCACGGCGCGGATCGCCGGTACCAGCGTTGCGAGGCGCCGTGCCGCGACCCGGTGCGCGCGGCGCACGGGCGAGATGCCCGCGCGGAAAAGCGCCTCGCAGACGTAGATGTTGCCGAGGCCGGCCACGACCCCCTGATCGAGGAGCGCGGCCTTCATCGGCATCTTGCGCCCCTTCAGCCGCGCGACGAGATAGTCCTCCGAGAAGGCGTTGCCGAGCGGCTCGGGCCCCAGCCCGGCAAGAAGCGTGTGGCGTTCGACCTCCGGCGTCGGCGTCAGGTCCATCGCCCCGAAGCGGCGCGGATCGTTGAAGGTGATCCGCGCGCCGCCCTCCATCTCGAGCACGACGTGATCATGCGCGGAGGCGGCGGGGTGATCCTGCACGAAATCCCCGAGCACCCGGCCCGAGACGAGCATCCGTCCCGACATGCCGAGATGCACCAGCCACGTCTCGCCCGTGTCCAGGTCGGCGCGCAGGTATTTCGACCGCCGCCCGAGGTGCAGCACCTGCGCGCCGGCGAGCCGCGCGCCCATGCCCTCGGGCAGCGGCCAGCGCAGGTCCGGGCGGCGCACCTCGGCCGTCAGGATACGGCGCCCCTCCATCACGGGGGCGAGGCCCCGGCGGACGGTTTCGACCTCGGGCAGTTCGGGCATCCGGGCTCCTTCGTCGCGGCCGCGCGGCACGGGGGCGCATTGCAGGCCCCCGCGGGCGCCATATAAGAAGGCCTGACCACAGGCACGGCAAGGCCCCCATGACCGACCAGACGAGCGACAGCGCCGAGGCGACCACGCATTTCGGCTTCGACACGGTGCCCGAAGCCGAGAAGGCGGGCCGCGTGCGCGGCGTCTTCACCTCGGTCGCGGGCCGCTACGACCTGATGAACGACCTGATGTCGGCGGGGGTCCACCGCGCGTGGAAGGACGCGATGATGGACTGGCTCGCGCCGCGGCCGGGCCAGCACCTGCTCGACGTGGCGGGTGGCACGGGCGACATCGCCTTCCGCTTCCTGCGCCGGGCCGGCGACGCGCGGGCCACCGTGCTCGACCTGACCGAGTCGATGCTGGACGAGGGCCGCGCGCGCGCCGAGGCGCAGAGCCTCGACGACCGGCTCGACTGGCTCGTGGGCGACGCGATGGCCCTGCCCTTCCCCGACGCGAGCTTCGACGTCTACACGATCAGCTTCGGCATCCGGAACGTCACCCGGCCCGAGGATGCGCTCGCGGAGGCCTTCCGCGTGCTGCGCCCCGGCGGGCGGCTCATGGTGCTCGAGTTCTCGCAGGTGGCGGTGCCCGCGCTGCAATGGGCCTACGACCGCTATTCCTTCAACGTGATCCCCTGGCTCGGCGAGATCGTGACCCGCGACCGGGCGAGCTATCAATACCTCGTCGAATCGATCCGGCGCTTCCCGGATCAGGAGCGCTTCCTCGACATGATCCGCGCCGCCGGCTTCGAGCAGGCGAAATACCGCAACCTCACGATGGGCGTCGCGGCGCTGCACTCCGGCTGGAAGCTCTGAGGTGCGGGGCCCTCACAACATCTGGCGGCTGATCCGCACCGGCGCCACCTTCGAGCGCACCGGCGCGATGGGCGCCGTGCTCGACGCGATGGAGGCGCCGCGCCCGCTGCGCGTCGCCGCGCGCGTGCTCGGCTGGCCCTTCACGTGGCTGGGGTATCCGGGCGACCCGGCCATGCCGCCGATCACCCGCGCGCTGACGGCGCTCGGCCCGGCCTACATCAAGTTCGGACAGGTTCTCTCGACCCGGCCCGACGTGGTCGGACAGGAGCTCGCCGATCAGCTGCGCGTGCTGCAGGACCGGCTGCCGCCCTTCACCGTCGAGGAGGCCAAGGCCACGATCCGCGCCGAACTCGACGTGGAGCCGGACGCCGCCTTCGAGAAGTTCGGCGCGCCGGTCGCCGCCGCCTCGCTCGCGCAGGTGCATCAGGCGCGCCTCGCCACGACCGGCGAGCACGTCGCCGTCAAGGTGCTGCGCCCGGGAATCGAGCGCGCCTTCCGCCGCGACATCGACGCCTTCTACTTCGCCGCGCGGGTGGTCGAGCTTCTCTCGCCCGCCTCGCGCCGGCTGCGGCCGATGGACGTGATCCGCCATTTCGAAAGCGTCGTCCTCGGCGAGCTGGACCTCCGCCTCGAAAGCGCCGCCGCCTCGGAGTTCGCCACCAACACGAAGGACGACCCGGGCTTCCGCGTGCCGCGCATCGTCTGGCCGCTCTCCGGGCGGCGTGTGATGACGCTCGGCTGGGCCGAAGGCGTGCCGCTGGGCGACAATGCCGCGCTCGACGCCGCCGGCCACGACCGGCGCGTGCTCTCGGAGCGGGTGCTGCAGCTTTTCCTGCGCCACGCGCTGCGCGACGGCTATTTTCATGGCGACATGCACCAGGGCAACATGAAGGTGGCGCCCAACGGCGACATCATCGCCTTCGACTTCGGCATCATGGGGTATATCGACCCCTACACACGCCGCGTCTACGCCGAGATCCTCTACGGCTTCATCCGCCGCGACTACCTGCGCGTCGCCGAGGTGCATTTCGAGGCGGGCTACGTGCCCCCCGACCGCGACGTGCACGAGTTCGCGCGCGCCCTGCGCTCCGTGGGCGAGCCGATCTTCGGCATGGATGCGACGCGAATCTCGATGGGCCGGCTGCTGGCCTACCTCTTCGAGGTGACCGAGAAATTCGGCATGGAAACGCGGACGGAGCTCATTCTCCTGCAGCGCACCATGGTCGTGGTCGAGGGCGTCGCGCGCTCGCTCAACCCGCACATGAACATCTGGGAAGGCGCGCGCCCGGTGGTCGAGGACTACATCCAGGAAAGCATCGGCCCCCGCGCCGTCGCCCGCGACCTGCGCGAAACCCTGCGCGTGCTGACCCGCTTCGGCCCGCGCCTGCCGGGGCTTGTCGAGACCGCGCTCATCCGTCAGGCGGCGCCGCCGGAGGAGCCGGAGAGACCTGCCGGGGTGCGGCCCGTGCTCTGGGCCGGGCTCGGCGCGGCCGGCGGCGCGGCGGCTGTTCTGGCGCTCGGCCTGTTCTGAACCGCGGGCAGCACACCAGACGCAGGCAAAAAAAGAAGCGGCCCTGAACGGGCCGCTTCCAGTCGATCCGGCGTGTGGGCGCCGATATCAGGTGTCGTTGCTCGCCGCGATGGCGACCACGCCGGCCACGCCGCCGATGACCGCCCAGACCGGCACGGTCGGCGCGGCCTGCGACGAGACGACCGGCTTGTCGGCCTTGGTGAACGGATCGCTCGACTCGGCGAAGGCCGGTGCAGCGGCGGTGAGCGCGAGCGCCGACGCGGCGGCGATGGACGCAAATTTCTTCATGACACTCTCCAGACTGAACAAGTGCACAGGCCACCTGCCCGGGCACATATGGCTATCGTTTAACGCAGCGGCACGCTTTTGTCCACGTCCCGTATCCGTGTGCAGATGGATCATCCCCATTGCGCTTGGTATTTCGGCAACAGCTGCTTCGGGTATGCGAAGGCCTCATGCCGCGCGCACCGCCGTGACGTCCTCCGCGGGCACGACACCACCGTCGGCAAGCACGACCTCGACGTCCCCGTCGCGCGACAGACGGACTTCGGCGACCGGGCTGAAGCTGCCAACGGGGTCCGCGCCGAGCTCCTCGGGTCCTGCGGACCAGCGCATCTCGAAGCTGTACGTCCCCTGCGCCAACCGCTCGCCGCGCGACGCGGTGCCGTCCCAGGCGAGCCGATCGCGACCGGGTGCGACCGGCATGTCCTGAACCACCTCGCCTGCGGTGTCGCGCACGATCAGCGTACCCCTGTCCGCGCCGGCGGGGGCCTTCGGCAGCGCAAGGTCGATCGCCTGCCCGGTGAAGGCGACCGGGGCCGTCGTTTCGGCCTCCCTCCCGATCCAGCCGGCATAATCCGACAGGCCTTTCGGTGTCGCGATGCCCTGACTCAGCCCGCCGAGCAGGTCATTGGTAAGCACCTGCTGTTCGACACCCGAGAACGTCGCCAGCTGCACGGCGAAATCCGAGGATTCGATCGGGTTGAGCGGATCCTGGTTCTGCATCTGGACGGTCAGCATTCGCAGAAAGGTCTCGAAGTCCGACGTGAGCGCGGACGCGTCGCCACCGGCCGACGGGGCAGTGCCGGAAGCGGACGCCGCGGACGATTGCGAGCTCTCTGCAGGGAGAGCGCCGCCTCCCGAAGGGTCCGTGCGGATGGGGGAAATCATCAAATGCTCCTTTTCACGAGATGCCGTGAGCCCGTCAAAGGCGAAGATCGAGGCCGCCAGCGGCGACATGGGGAGATGTGGTCTCCGGCGCCGAAGCCGGCGAATCGCTGTCCTCCGACGACGCAGGTGCATCACGCGTCGGGTCGCCCGGCAGCGCCTCGTCCTGGGGCGCCTGCCCATCTCCGGCGTCGCTGGACAGATCGAAGGCGACACTTCCGTATCCGAGGCGGCGCAAATCCTCGGCCAGAAGGTCCAGATGGCGCCGCAGCAGATCGAGCGTTTCGGCACGCTCGGCCTGAATCTGCACCACGACACCGGATTCGCCTGTCGCGATCCCGAGTTTCAGGCGGCCAAGTTCTTCCGGATGGAGCCTGATCTCGGTACTTCGCTCGGTCGCGGGGGCCGCCGCGTCGGCGATCTGGCGCACGAGGTCCGCATGCGCCGCGGGGGCGCGTGCCGCGGTCGGTGCCGTGCGTTCCAGCGTGGTCCGCGGCTCCGCGATGTGGTCAGCGCGACTGCCGATGTCTCCTGCCTCCGCGGTGGCCATTTCCGCGTTGCTCAGGCTGCGGTGCGGATCTGGCCGCGACGTCGCGAAAGCGCCGAGCCCCGCGCTCATCCGCGTGGCAACGTCCGGCGTCACCGGCGCCATCGTGGCCGTCCCCCCGCTCGGCGCCGGACGGGCGGCGCCGGACACCCACGCCACCGGCTCGGTGGCATGTTCGCTCGCATGCGTGCGACCGGATGCAAGGGCCGCGAGCGCGGTTGTCGGCGACGGCCCTGCCTCTTTGGGCGGCCCGGCAGCCGGCACGGGGCGCGTCTCCCCGTCCTGAGGTGTCTGAAGTCGCAACCCGCCGCCGCGATCGCGCATCACCGCTCCGGAGCCGGACGCCGACGGCGCCCCGCCATCACGATCGCGCCGAAGACGCGCGTCGGGATCGGCGCGGGGGCCGTCGAACGACAGTCCGGTCCCTGTCGACAGCCCGCCGACGGCTGCCCGCTTCCCATTTGTCGAGGCCCGCTCCGTGGTTGCGCCGGGTACCGCGCGCTCGGTCAGGCGGGGGTCCGGATCGGGGGGCCGGGCACGCGTCGGCGCGGCGTCATCGCGGCGGTGCGCGTCGGCCCCGTCGGGGACGGCCCCGGGGCCCCGGGCCGCCCGCGATGGAAGGTCCGCGGCACCACCCGTCACCGACCGGTGATCGCTGCGCGCCTCCGCTCCGGCCGGTTGCCCCATCGTCATGGCGTCGACGGGAAATCGCGTTTCGCGCGCGGGGGGCTTGCTTTCGGGCCGCAGCGGGGGCTCGGCCGCTTGCCGCGCCGCATCCTCAGACGTGCCGCGCGGGGCGTCGGCCGGGGGCCCGCCCTGCGCCGCGCCTGGCGCCATGGCCCGGCCCGAACCGGCAGGGGCGATCCCGCGCGCCTCCGGTTCCGATTCGGGAGCGCCCGATCCGGGTGACGCCGCGCGCGACGGCGCGCCCATCGCCGCGCGGCCATGCTGCGCCACCCTGCCGGCCGTCGCATCGTCGGTGCGCGGACCATCCGGTGACCGCTGCCCGGGCAGCATCGGCCCCGGAGGAGGCGCAAGGCGCGCACCGTCCGGGCGATCCCGGGGAAGCGGGGTCTCCAAAAGGCCATGCTGCCCGGCCGCCGCGTCTCCGGCCGGATCCGGGATTCCGGCGCTCCGTGCCGGATCATCGGGGTCGGCCGCATACCGCGGGCTTGCGTCAGGGCCGGCTTCGCTCCGCGGCGGCGCGCCCCGCGCGCGGTCGTCGCCGGCGGACGCTTCCCTGGTGGCGTCGCCGCGGGGTGACGTATCGGGCCCAGCCGCAGCCTGCGCCGCCGCGCGCAGGACGCTCTGGAACGAGCGCGCCTGCGGCGGCGGGCTCGTTTCCGGCGCGGGCGAACCGGGACTCGTCACCCCGGAACTCGCTTTCGAACTGACCAGCATGGGCTGCCTCGGACCGTCTGACCTGCATCACCGGTCTAGCGCGGGTCGGGTTACCGGATCTTTACGGCGCGGCGGCATGATCGCGTCAATCGTCACGATCCGGAGGAGATACGGATGATCTCGCCGTCGAGTCCCACTGTGCCGCCCCGCGTGGAGCAACTCCAGACACCCGACCCTGCCGGCCTTCGGGAGGCGGCGACCGGGCTCGAGGCCGCCTTCCTTGCCGAGATGCTCAAGGCGGCGGGCCTCGGCCGTACGCCCGATACGTTCGGCGGTGGCGCCGGGGAGACGCAGTTCGCCTCCTATCTGCGCGAGGCGCAGGCGCGGGCGATGGCCGAATCGGGGGGAATCGGCCTCGCCGAACAGCTTTTCCGCGCCCTGCAGCAGGACGCGCGCGATGACTGATCCCGAGACGCTGTGCGACCGCCTTCTCCGCCTGCTGGACGAAGAGCGCGCGCTGCTGCGCGCCGGGCAATTGAAAGCGCTGGCCGATCTTCTCCCCCGGAAGGAGGCACTCGCCGACGAACTGGCGCAGAGCGGCCTGCCGACGCAGGCGGCAGCGCGTCTGCGCGGCGAACTGGCGCGCAATCAGGCGCTTCTCGACGCTGCGCGCGCCGGCGTGCGCGAGGTCGGCGCGCGTCTCGGCGCGATCCGCACGCTGAGGGCGACGCTCGAAACCTACGACCGCAACGGTCGTCGCGCCGCCGTGGCGACGCCGGGCGGCACCCGGGTGGAAAAGCGCGCCTGACAGGCCGGGATTTTCGCAAAATCCGCGCGACCCGGCACCCGGCTCTTAGGCCCCCGTTAGGACAACGGCGCGAGTCTGGCCCGGCATCCCGCAGGATGGCGCGGCGGGCTCCGCCGCATCGGTCAGAACGACTGTGAAACCGCCGCGGCGCATCCGCGGCCGATCATCCCGGCGAAACGCCGCCCAAGGAAGGACGACAGGACCGATGTCCAGCATTCTGACCAACAACAGCGCCATGGTCGCGCTGCAGACCCTGAAATCCGTCAACAACGACCTCTCCAAGACGCAGTCGGAAATCTCCACCGGCAAGTCGATCGCCAGCGCCAAGGACAACGCGGCCGTCTGGGCGATCTCCAAGGTGATGGAGTCGGACGTGGCCGGCTTCAAGGCGATCTCGGATTCGCTGTCCGTCGGCGAATCGACCGTCGAGGTGGCCGCCGCCGGCGCGGATCAGATCGTCTCCGTTCTGGAAGACATGAAGGAACTGGCCGTCGGCGCGACGAGCGAGACGGCCGACTTCGCCAAGATCGATGCCGACATGACGAAGAAGCAGGAGCAGATCACGCAGATCATCTCGTCCGCGCAGTTCAACGGCGTCAATCTCCTGTCCACCGATGTGGACGGCAACGGCGGGACCCAGCTCACGGTGCTGGCCTCGCTGGACCGGGCCGGCGCAAACGACTCCGGTAACGGAAACGCGCCAAGCGTGTCGAATATCGATGTGGCCGGTGTGGACTTCGAAGCCGATCTTGACGTGGCTGGCCGAACGGCGATCACCGATGCCACCACCGCCGGGACCGCGCTCGAGGAAATCGAAGGCTACCTGCAGACCGCGGTGGAGGGCGCGGCGGATCTCGGCGCCTCGGCCAAGCGGCTCAACGATCAGAGCGAGTTCGTGGGCAAGCTCACGGATGCGATGACATCGGGCATCGGATCGCTGGTCGACGCCGACATGGAGGAATCCTCGGCACGGCTGCAGGCGCTGCAGGCGCAGCAGCAGCTGGCGACGCAGTCGCTGTCGATCGCCAACCAGGCGCCGCAGAACATCCTCTCGCTCTTCCGCTGAGCCTGCGCGGCAACTGAAGCCCGGGCGGAGCGCACCCTGCTCCGCCCGGTGAGAGGCCACACCGGCCTATCCCGCAACCCCGGGGGATCCCATGCCCGCCCACGACACGCGACACGCCATCTACGCCGCGCCCGGATCGCCGACCCGAACGGGCCGCGACACGGAATACGACGCCTTCGCGCGCGTCACGCGAAACCTCGGCGCCCTGTCACGCCAGAGCGATCTCTCGAAGCTGGAGCACACCCGGCGGCTCGCGCAGGCGATACACGACAACCGGCGCCTCTGGTCGACCCTGGTGGCCGATCTTGCCGGCGACGACAACGCCCTGCCCGTCGCGCTTCGCGCGCGGCTTCTTTCGCTGGGGGCATTCGTTCAGACCTATTCCTCTCGTGTCCTCGGCGACCGCGCGTCGCCCGAACCGTTGATCGAGGTCAACACGGCCATCATGCGCGGACTGCGGCGCGAGCGCGGCCCGACATGAGCGGCCTCGTCCTGAAACTCGCCCCGCGCGAACGCGTCCTGATCAACGGCGCGGTGATCGAGAATGGGGACCGCCGCGCGCGCCTGTCGATCGTTACACCGGACGCCAACATCCTGCGGCTGCGCGACGCCATCCATCCGGAGGAGGCGACGACACCGGTCCGCCGCGTCTGCTACGCTGTCCAGCTCGTGCTGACGGGCGACGCCGAACCCGAGGCGGCGCGCCAGCAGCTCCTCCGCCGGATCGAGGAGCTCAGCCGCGCGCTCACCGATCACGACAGTCGGCGCCACCTCGACATCGCGAGCCGGGAGCTTCTCGACAGGCGCTTCTATCAATGCCTGAAGGCGCTCCGCGCCCTCATCCCGCGCGAGGACCGGCTGCTCGCCGCGCAGCGCGCATGAGCTTCCAGCCTGCCCTTCCGCTCTCCGGGCTTGCCGGCTGGCGCTTCCTGGAGCGCACCCTGGACACGCAGCAGGCCGCCTTCGCCGAGGCCCCCGCACTGGCCCGCGACGCCGACCACTTCCGCGCGCGCATCGGCGAGATCGACACGGCCGAGGCGCTCGTCGCCGACCGCCGCCTGCTCACCGTGGCGCTCGGCGCCTTCGGGCTGCAACAGGACATCGACAACCGGTTCTTCGTTCGCAAGATCCTCGAGGACGGTACGGCGCGTCCCGACGCCTTGGCCAACCGGCTTGCCGACAAGCGCTATGCCGATTTCGCGCGCGCCTTCGCGTTCGATGCGCCGCAGGGGCCGGCGACGCAACGCCCCGGGTTCGGACAGGAGGTCGCGGCGCGCTTCGAGCGGCAGAGCTTCGAGGCGGCGGTCGGCGAGCAGGACGAATCGCTCCGCCTTGCCTTGAACGCCGACCGCGAGCTTGCCGCGCTGGCCGCCGCGCCGGGTACAGAGCGCACCAAGTGGTTCCGCATCATGGGCACGCCGCCCCTGCGCCGCGTGGTCGAAACGGCGCTCGGCCTGCCGGAGAGTTTCGGCGCACAGGATATCGACAAGCAGATCGAGACGTTTCAGGCCCGCTCGGACCGGATGATCGGAACACGGGACGTGAGCGCCCTCGCCGACGCCGAAACACGCGATGCCCTGATCCAGCGGTTCCTCTTTCAGGATCAGATCGCGCGCGCGCCGGCGACCGCCGCCCCGGGAAGCGTTGCGCTCACCCTCTTGCAGAATGCGGCGCGCGGGCCATCCCTCTTCTGAGACGGTTTCCGCGGGTCGCCTTCGACCGATGCGGTGCGCGCGTCCAGGGGCGGCATGCCTTGAACGCCGCCTCGATCTGCCACCACGGCGGGGGTCGATGCGGGGGGGGGCGTCCCGCGGGCAACCTCCGGGTGGCGTCGGACGTCGCGGGCGCGCCCCGCGTTCACCCGGGCAGCCGGCGCGGTGCCGCCTCGGCGCCGCTCTGCCCCGCACGACGGCCGGGCCCCGCCGCCCGGCGCAGGATCGTCCTCAGCCTGCGGAAGCTGCCCTCCACCCCCTCCTCCGCCTCTGCCGCGAGGAAGGCCTCGATCTCTTGCCATGCGCGCACCGCCTGATCGACCTCGGGATCGCTTCCCTCGCTGTAGAGACCGGCGCGAATCATTGTTTCCGCACCTTCGTGGGCCGAGACCAGCGCACGGAGCCGCTGGATCGCCGCGGTCTCATCGGCCGTCGCGGCGCCCGGCAGGCTGCGCGACACCGACCGCGTCAGGTCCACCGCCGGGAAACGCCCCTGTTCGGCGATCGCGCGATCCAGCACCACATGACCGTCGAGGACGCCGCGCAGCATGTCCGCCACGGGCTCCTCCATGTCGGAGCCGGCGACGAGCACCGTGAAAAGCGCGGTGATGTCGCCGGCCTCCCCGCTACCGGGACCCGCGCGCTCCGCCAGGGCCATGACCTGCTGGCCGAGCGAGGGCGGATAGCCGCGCAGCGCGGGCAGCTCCCCGGACGCCGCGGCCACCTCCCGATGCGCCTCGGCGAAGCGGGTCACCGAATCGGCGAGCAGGAGCACATGCCGGCCCGCGTCGCGGAAATGCTCCGCGACCGCCATCGCCGCCCAGGCGCAGCGCCGGCGCTGGAGCGGCGAGCGATCCGACGTGGCAGCCACCACCACGCTGCGCGCCATGCCCTCCGGCCCGAGGCTGCGCTCGACGAAATCGCGCAGCTCCCGCCCGCGTTCGCCGATGAGCGCGAGCACGACGACATCCGCTTCGAGGCTGCGCGCGAAGGTCGCGAGAAGGGTCGACTTGCCGACACCGGAGCCCGCAAAGAGGCCCAGCCGCTGCCCGCGCACGACCGGCAAGGCCGTGTCGAAGAGCGCCATCCCGGTGTCCAGCCGGGGACCGAAGCCACGCCGGGCGCCCGCCGCCGGGGGGGCGGCACGCAACGCGCGCGGCGTCGGCCCGGGCAGGAGCGGCGCACCGTCGAGCGGCCGGCCGAACGGATCGATCACGCGGCCGATCCATGCCTCGCAGGGCGCGATGCCCGGCGCCGGCAGGAGCGCGACCGGATCGCCGAGCGAAACGCCGTCGGCATGGGTGTCCGGCAGCATCACGACCTGGTCCGAATCGAGGCGCAGCACCTCGCCGCCGAGGCGGCCGCCATCGCCGCGGCGCAGCTCGAGCCGGTCGCCGATCCGCGCCGTCCCGCCAAGACCCGAGACGCGCAGCACCGCGCCCTCTGCCGCAGCGAGGCGCCCGAGGGCGCGCACGGGCGCAACCTGCCCCACCGCGGCACCGAGTGCATCCAGCCGTCTTTCGCCCATGCCGTCCCCTTTCCAGCGGTCCACGGGAACGGTTTCTAAACGAATCGGGGTTAAGCCTTGATTGCACGCGATCGAGGGAGAAGCCCCGATGTTCGACACGCTGAATGTCTTTCACACGGCGCAGATGATGGCGACACATGCCGGCACACGGCATGCCGTCGTCTCGCGCAACATGGCGCACGCCGACACGCCGGGGTACCGGCCTGCCGACCTTTCCCCCTTTCACGAGGTGGCGGCGCAGTCCGCAGGCGCCATGCGCGCAACACGGCCGGGCCATCTCGGCGGTGCGCAGACCCGGCTTCCCGAGCCGGAGCCGCGCGCCGACGTCGTCACCGACCCGAACGGCAACGCCGTCTCGCTCGAAGCCGAGATGCTGACCGCCGTCGAGGCGAAGCGCGCGCATGACCGCGCGCTCTCCATCTATCGCAGCGCGATGGAGATCATGCGTCAGAGCATCGGACGCCGGTGAGGATCACGCCATGACCGATTTTTCCGACTCCCTGCAGATGTCGGTGAGCGGGATGCGCGCGCAGGCGATGCGCCTGCGCCTCGTCGCCGAAAACATCTCGAACGCCGATACACCGGGGTACCGCCGCAAGACCGTGACCTTCGAGCAGGCGGCCGGCGCAGAAGGCGCCGAGGGCGGGGTACGGAGCGGCCGGGTGAAACTCGACCGCTCCGACCTCCCCCGTATCCACGACCCCGCGCATCCCCTCGCGGACGCGAGCGGGCACTACGCGG
Organism: Rhodosalinus sp.; assembly: GCF_041685465.1. Taxonomy (NCBI): domain Bacteria; kingdom Pseudomonadati; phylum Pseudomonadota; class Alphaproteobacteria; order Rhodobacterales; family Paracoccaceae; genus Rhodosalinus; species Rhodosalinus sp. The sequence goes on from NZ_JAWLFS010000002.1 coordinate 24,602, forward strand.
GCTCCAACGTCGACCTCGTGATCGAGGTCGCCGATTCGCGCGAAGCGCAGCGCAGTTACGAAGCCAACCTGAAGCTCTTCGATCAGGCGAGGCAGATGTCCTCGTCCCTCCGCGAGCTTCTGCGCCGATAGAGGAGAATCCCGATGATGGACGTCCGCACCGCGCTGGCCGCGCGGGAATACGCCGCCCTGCGTCCGGCCACGGAGCCGGACGCCAGGCCCGGGACGCCGGGCGACACGCTCCGCGCCGCCGCGGGAGACTTCGCCGCCACCCTCCGCGAGGGCGAGGAGACGGCGATGAAGGCGATGACCGGCGACGCGGATCCGCATGCCCTCGTCATGTCGCTCGCACAGTCCGAGATGGCCGTGCAGACCGCGGTCAGCGTCCGCGACAAGGTCGTCGAGGCCTATCAGGAAATCCTCCGGATGCCGGTCTGATGCAAAGCGAGACCATCCTTTTCGACGCGCTGCGGCAGGGGCTCTGGATCGCGGTGGTCATCTCCTTCCCCGTGCTCGCCGCGGCGCTCGTCGCCGGTGTGACCGTGGGCCTCTTCCAGGCGCTGACCTCGATTCAGGAAATGACGCTGACCTTCGTGCCCAAGCTTGTGGCGATCGTCGGCATCTTCTGGGTGTCGATGAGTTTCATGACGCAGACGCTCGTGTCCTTCCTGCAGGAAGAGATCGTGCCGCTGATCGCCGGGGGCTGAAATGGACCATGCAGGATACGTCACGCTTGCCCGCCAGTCCGGCCTGATGCGCGAGCTGCAGGTCGTGGCGAACAACATCGCCAACATGGACACCTCGGGTTACCGCGGCGAGGGGGTGATCTTCTCGGAGTACATGCGCCGGACGGAGGGAGCGCCGGACATCTCGATGGGAGCGGCCAACGCGCGCACCGTCAGCCCCCTGCAGGGGGAGCTCGAGGCGACCGGCGCGCCCTTCGACCTCGCGATCGAGGGGGAGGGCCACTTCCTGGTCGAGACACCGGGGGGCGACCGGTTGACGCGCGCCGGCGTCTTCACACCCAATGCCGCGGGCGAGCTCGTGACGCCGGAGGGTCACCGCCTGCTCGACGCGGGCGGCGCCCCGATCTTCGCGCCGCCGGACGCCGAGAGCATCGCGATCGCCAGCGACGGAACGATCAGCGCGGGGGATCGCCCCCTGGGGCAGATCGGATTGTGGCAACCGGCCGACCCGACCGGAATGCGGCGCGAGGACGGCGTCCTGTTCCGCGCAGACGGCGGCGTGCAGCCCGGCGCACCCGGGCGCATCCTGCAGGGCTACCGCGAGGCCTCCAACGTCGACCCCATCGGCGAAGTGGCGCGCATGGTGGCCGTGCAGCGCGCCTACGAGATGGGCCAGAGCTTTCTCGACGCGGAGCATCAGCGCATCCGCAACGCCATCGGAACCTTCGTGAAATAGGAGAGCCCCATGCGCGCCCTCACGATCGCCGCGACCGGCATGAGCGCCCAGCAGACGCGGGTCGAGGTCATCTCGAACAACCTGTCGAACATGTCCACCACGGGTTTCGACCCACGCCGCGCGGAGTTCGCCGACCTGCATTATCAGCAGCACACGCGCGCCGGCACCATCAATGCCGCCGACGGCACGGTGTTGCCGACCGGTGTGCAGCTCGGCCTCGGGGTACGTCCGTCCTCCGTCTCGGTGCAGCTCGCGCAGGGGGCGCTCACGGAAACGGGCGGCGATCTCGACGTCGCCATCGAGGGCCGCGGCTATCTTGAGGTGGCGTTGCCGAACGGACAGCCCGCCTACACCCGCGACGGCGCGCTGAAGCGCGGGCCGGACGGTCTCGTCGTGACCGCCGACGGCCACGCCGTCGCGCCCGAGATCGTGATCCCGGACGATGCGCGCGCGCTCTCGCTCAACCCCGACGGGGAGCTCTTCGCCTATTTCGAGGAAGGCGGCCCGGCGCAGCCGCTCGGCCAGCTGACCCTCGCCGGTTTCGCCAACGCCAAGGGGCTCGAGGCGCTCGGATCGAATCTCTTCGCGGAAACGGAGGCCTCCGGCCCGGCCCGTCTTGCCGCGCCGGGGGAGGATGGGCTCGGCACGCTGCGGCAGGGCTACCTCGAGGACAGTTCGGTGGACGCCGTGCAGGAGGTCACCGAACTCATCGAGGCGCAGCGCGGCTATGAACTCAACGCGAAGGTGATCTCGGCCGCCGACCAGATGCTGGGCGCGACGACGCAGGTGCGATGATGCGGATCGCGCTCGTCCTCCTCCTCTGCGCCGCCGCGCCGGCCACTGCCGAGACGCTGATCGCCACCCGCCTGATCCGCGCCGAGGAGGTGATCGGACCCGGAGACGTGCAACTCGCCGAGGGCGAGGTGCCCGGCGCCCTCAGCGATCCGGCCGCGGCCGTGGGACGTGAAGCGCGTGTCGCGCTCTACCCCGGCCGCCCGGTCATGCGCGGGCAGACCGCGACGCCGGCGCTGGTCGAGCGCAACGAGATCGTCACCCTCGTCTACACGCGCGGCGGCCTCAGGCTGACCGCCGAGGCGCGCGCGCTCGCCCGCGCCTCGGCCGGCGAGCGGCTGCGCGTGATGAACCTTTCTTCGCGGATGAGCGTCACCGGCACCGTCGCGCCGGACGGGTCGATCCGCGTCAGTCCCTGAGGAGACGCCATGCGCCCTGCCGCCCTCGCCCTGCTGCCGCTCCTCGCGGCCTGCGCCACCGGCCCCATCGGCCGCCCGCCCGAGCTTACCTCGGACCCGGCCGGCTCCGAACGGGTGGCGATGCTCTCGCCCGGTCTGCCCTCCGCCGCGGCCGCAGCCTCCGACGGGGACTCCTCGCTCTGGTCGGCCGGACAGCGTTCGCTGCTCGGCGACCGGCGGGCGATGCGACGCGGCGATATCCTGACCGTCGTCATCGAGATCGACGAGCGGGCGGCGATCTCCAACGAGAGCGCGCGCAGCCGCAGCGGCTCGCAAAGCCTCGGGGTGCCGCAGCTCTTCGGGCTGCCGCAGCGCGCCGATCGCGACCTGCCGGAAGGCGCATCGCTCGGCGAGGCGGTCGAGCTCGACAGCGCGAGCGAGGCACGCGGCGACGGATCGGTGCGGCGGCAGGAGGAGCTGACGCTGCGTGTCGCCGCGACGGTCACCGATGTCCTGCCGAACGGGGTGCTGGAAATCCGCGGCAGTCAGCAGGTGCGCGTCAACTTCGAGCTGCGCGAGCTGCGCGTGCGCGGCCTCGTCCGGCCCGAGGACATCTCGCGGCGCAACGAGATCACCTATGACAAGATCGCCTCCGCCCGCATTTCCTACGGCGGGCGCGGCCAGATCACCGACATGCAGCAACCGCGCTACGGCCAGCAGGTGCTGGATGCGGTTCTGCCGTTCTGAGGGAGGCGCCGATGGGAAAGCTGCTGCCGATCCTTCTCGCGCTGGCCGGCGTGGGGGGCGGCATGGGGGCCGGGCTGCTGCTGCCGGCGGCGGAGACCCCCGAGCCCGCGGAGGCACGGGACGCGGCGTGCCAACCGGCCGAGGCGTCGCCGGAGGCTGCGCCCGCACCCGATGCGACGGACGCGCGCGACTACGTCAAGCTGCCGAACCAGTTCGTCGTCCCGGTGCTCGAGAACGACAGGGTCGCGGCGATGGTTGTGCTCTCGCTCTCGATCGAGGCCGCACCCGGGACGCGAGACGCGATCTTCGCCCGGGAGCCGAAACTCCGCGACACGCTGCTTCAGGTGCTTTTCGACCACGCCAACATGGGCGGCTTCGGCGCCGATTTCACCGAAACGGCGAACATGGACCTTCTGCGCCGGTCGCTCGGCGAGGCCGCGCAGAAGATCATGCCCGAGCAGATCAGCGACGTCCTCATCGTGGAGATGGCGCGGCAGGACGTCTGACTCGATCGCGCCTCAGCCGGTGCCGAGGATCAGGCGCGCGAGCGTCTCTGCCTCGGCGCGCCGGGCGGCGCCGGTGCGACGCTCCCGTTCCGCCTCCCGCGCGAGCGCGGCGACGCCTTCCGCCCGCCCGAGGCTCGCGCGCAGACGTGCCTCGGCCTCGCCCACCCGCGCACGCGCCAGAGCACGCTCGCCCTGCAGCGCGGCGCGGCGCCGGCGGGCCTCCTCCTGCCAGAGCGCGGCGGCGCCGATCACGTGCTGCGGGAGGCCCGCGTCATCGAGCGCCCGGCGCGCCTGCGCCTCCATGCCGGCGAGCGTCTGCGCCGCTGCCGCCTCCGCGGCACGTGCGGCGGCCAGCGCGGCCGCGTCGCGGCGGTAGCGCGCGAGGAGCACCTCGTGCAGGGTTTCGAGATCCTTCGTCACGCCGACCCCCATCCGTGGCGCGCGCGGCGGCGCATCGCATCCGCGAAACGGATCGCGGCGGCCACCGCGCGGTAGTGATCCGGCGGGATCTGGACGCCCAGCGCAACCTCGGCATGGAGCGCGCGCGCCGTCGGCGGATCACGATAGACCGCCACGCCGTTGCGTTCCGCAATCTCGCGTATCCGCCGGGCAGCCTCGTCGGTTCCCTTGGCGACACAGACCGGCGCCGTGCCGGCGGCGCGGCTCCATTCGAGCGCCACGGCATAGTGGAACGGGTTGACGATCACCACGTCCGCGCCGGGCACGTCGGCGAGCATCCGGTTGGTCGCGATCGCCTCTGCGCGTGACCGCCGCTCCTGCTTCAGCCAGGGGTCACCCTCCGAGTCCTTCGTCTCGTCGCGCAGTTCCTTGTACGACATGCGATGCCTGCGGCGATGCTCGGCCTGCTGCCAAAAGAAATCCAGCGCGCCCATCGCTCCGGCGACGCCCGCCACAAGGGCGAGGAATTCGATCGTGAGCCGCCCCATCGTCGCAACGGCCGGGCGCGGTGCGGTCATCGCGCTGGCCAGCACGATGTCGAGCCGCGCGGCCAGGAACACCGCGAGCACGGCCGAGATCACGAAGAGCTTCACGAAACTCTTGGCGAACTCGAAAACTCCGTTGCGCCCGAACTTGTTCTTCGCATTCGCGACGAGCGACACCCGCGATATCCTGGGCCGGAGCTTGTCGGGCGTGACGGTGAAGCTGCGCTGTGCCAGCACCGCGGCGAGCACCGCGAGCGCCGGGAGGCCGAACCAGAGCGCGAAGGGCGGCGCGAGGGCCGCGAGCAGGGCGCCGGTCGGCGCCGAGGGGCTGCCTTCGAAGAAGAGCGGTGCGAGGCGGTCGGCCCGCCCGATCAGACCGGCGAGCGCCGTGCCCGCAGCGCTCGCCGACCATGCACCGCCCGTCACGGCGGCAAGGAGCAGCCCGCCGTAGGCCGCCGCCGCGCCGATGTCGGTCGAGCGCGGCACTTCCCCCTTTTCGCGCGCCTGCTGCAGCCTGCGCTCCGTCGGCTCGTGCGGCTTGTCGGCGCCGGTCTCCTCCTCGCTCTGCCCCTCCATCAGGGCCGCCGCATCGGATCCGCGAGGAAGGCGAGAAGGGCGTCGAGCCAGACCGAAAGCATCACCGGCGCCGCCACGGCGAAGAGCGCGAGCCCGCCCAGCGTGATCACGGGCGCGCCGACGAACGCCACCATCAGCTGCGGCATCGCCTTGTTGATCGCGCCGAGGGCGAGATTGTAGAGCATCGACAGGATCACGAAGGGCGCGGCGAGCGTGAAGGCGAGCCAGAAGGCCCGGGCGACCCGCGCCACGCCCCACTCCGCCATCATGGCCGCCGCGGGAAAACGTCCCGCGGGCAGGATCTCGTAGGAGAGAAGCATGAATTCCGCGAGCCGGACGTGCAGACCGGCCAGCATGGCGAGCGCGAGCCCGCCCACGGTCAGCGCCTGCCCGATGGCCGGCAACGGTTCGGTCTGCGCACCCCCGAGGAGTTGCGACAGCGATGTGGCGTTGGCCGCGATGGCCCCCGCGGTCTGCAACGCCATGACGAACAGGCGCAGGCCGAGGCCGAGCGCGAGGCCCGCGAGCGTCTCGGTCGCGAGAAGGCGGAGCAGGCGGCCGAGCTCCGGTTGCGCCGCGGCGAGCGGCGGGGCGGCCGGCGCCACCACGGCCGTGAAGGCGAGCGCGAGCGCGAGGCGGACACGCAGCGGAACCATGCGATTGCCGAAGCCGGGCAGGACCGCCGCCATTGCGCCCACCCGCAGGAAGACCACCGCGCCCTGCCAGAGCACGTCCTCCGCCAGGCCCGCGAGCTCGGCCAGCGCGTTCATGCAGCGACCGTGCCCACGAGCGCCGGCCGCGCCTCGAGCCCGATTTCCTCGAACGAGAGAACCGGGTTGCTGACACCCTTGGCCCGCAGCACCGTCCGGAGGAAGCGCCGGCGTCTGCCGCTGGTGACGAGTGCGGGATGCACGCCGCGCTCGCCCGCCGCGCGCATCTCCGCCGCGACGCCGTCGCCGAGGCGATTGAAGAGGTCGGGCGGCAGCGCCACGTCCAGTGCGCCCGGCCCGGCGTCCACCTGGTAGCCGGCGAATGTCTCTTCCCACTCCGGATCGAGCTGGAGAAGCGGCAGGCTCCCGTCCTCGCGCCGGAGCTCGGCGACCAGCTGGAAGCCGAGCCGCTGGCGCACCTGTTCGCAGATCGCCTCGGGACTGGCATGCGTGAGCCGCGCCTCCGCGATCGCCTCCAGGATGAGCGGCAGATTGCGGATCGAGACCTGTTCCTCGAGCAGAAGGCGCAGGACCCCGTGCAGCACGTCGAGCGGCACCCGGTCCGGCACGAGCTCGTCGAGCAGGCGGCGGTTGGCCGCCGCGCGCGCCGGATCGGAAAGATTGACCATCTCGTCGAGCAGGCGGCGCAGCGCACGCAGGGTCAGGAGGCGGCCGAAATTGCGCTTGATCGTCTCGAGAAGATGGGTGGCGAGCACCTCGGCCGGCGTCACGACCGTCGCCCCCGCCAGCGCCGCGTGCTCCTGCACCTCCGAGGCGATCCAGCGCGCGGGCGCGCCGTAGACGGGTTCCTGCACATCGTCGCCGGCGGGCAACCCGCCCGGCGCGTCGCCGGCGAGCGCGAGGACATGGTCGGGCAGCAGGCGGGCGCGGGCCTGCTCCACCCCGAGAACGCGGATCACATAGGTGCCCTCCGGCAGCGCGGGATCGTCGGTCAGACGGATTTCCGGCATGATGAGACCGTAGGCGGCGGCGATATGCCGGCGCATGTTGGCGATGCGCGCGTCGAGCCCCGTACCCTGATCGAGCACCATCCCGACGAGATCCGGGGCGAATTCGAGATGCACGTCATCCACCTCCAGCACATCGCCGAGGGGGGGTGGCGCGGCCGGGTCCGGCCCGGCCTCCGACGCCTCGGGCGCGTCACCGGCCGCGGCCGTCTTGCGCTGCAGCAGGAGGGCCGCCCCGCCCAGCACGACCGCCCCCCCGAGGAACGGCAGAAAGGGCAGACCCGGGACAAGCGCGAAGAGCGTCATCAGCAGCGCCACGGTCGTCAGCGCCGCGGGGTAGCGGCCGAGCTGCGCGAAGAGCGCGAAATCCACCGAGCCCGTCGTGCCCCCGCGTGCCAGCAGCAGCCCGGCCGCGGTCGAGATGATGACCGCCGGGATCTGGTTCACCAGCCCGTCCCCCACGGTCAGGATCGCGTAGGTTTCGAACGCCCGCCCGAAGGCCATGTCATGGGCGAGCACCCCCATGGCGAGGCCCATCACGAGATTGAGGAGCGTGATCAGGAGGCCCGCGATGGCGTCGCCCTTGACGAATTTGGAGGCGCCGTCGAGCGACCCGAAGAAGGTGGTTTCCTGCTGTTCGCGCGCACGCCGTTCGCGGGCCTCCGCGTGGTCGATGGCGCCGGCGGACATGTCGCTGTCGATCGCGAGCTGCTTGCCCGGCATGCCGTCGAGGGCGAAGCGCGCGCCCACTTCGGCCATGCGCGCAGCGCCCTTGGTGATCACGGCGAAATTGACGATCAGAAGCACGCAGAACACCACGAGGCCGAGTGCGACGCTGCCGCCCATCACGAAATCGGCGAAACCCCGGATCACGTCCCCCGCGGCATGCGTGCCGGTGTGCCCCTGCCCTATGATCAGCTTGGTCGAGCTGACGTTGAGCGACAGTCGCAACATCAGCGAGGCAAGGAGCACCGTCGGGAACGCGGAGAAGTCGAGCGGCCGTTCGATGAAGAGCGTGACCGTGAAGATCAGGATAGCCAGCGCGAAGGACGCGGCGAGCCCGATGTCGAGGATCCACGCCGGCATCGGCAGGATCATCATCGCGATCACCGCCATCAGCGCCACGGCAAGAAGGATGGTCGGGCGGAACAGGGTCTGCAGGTTCGCCGTCGGCATCGCGCTCACCCCTCCGATGCGAAAAGCGGACGGGCGCGGCCGCTGTCGACCGGCACGAGGGACCCGGCACTGCCCGGCGCCCCACCGGCGAGCAGCGGAAAGCCCGGCGACGCCTCTCGCCCGGGTGGCCGCGGGGCTGCGTCCGGCGTGGGGTCGAGACTGGCGAGAACGGAGCGAAAGCGCGCCTCGTAGCGGCGGGCGAACTTCGGTGTGCGCGAGTGATAAGCGCCGGCCGCCGCCGTCCAGTCGCCGGTTTCTGCATGGAGATCCCGCAGGAAGCGCGCGGCGTAAAGTGCGCCGGAGCGCGGGTCGGTCATCTCGGCGAGGGACCGGAAGGCATGCGCGTGCCAGCGGTGATTGATCTGGAAACATCCCAGGTCGAAGTTCCGTGCACCTCGGTCGGCATGCCGGCGGACGTAGGACAGCAGCGCCGCCCTGTCGTCGAACCAGCGGCCATCGCCCTCCATGTTCACGGTCCAGGGCCAGGGTTCGAGGCGGCCGTCGCGGGGGCGTCCGGTCTCGACCCGCGCGATCGCGCGAAGGATGCGAAGGGGCACACCGGTCTCCGCTGCCGCGACGCGCGCCGCGGAGTCGCACAGCATGGCATCGCGGGCGAGGGCGGGTGCAACCGTCAGGGCAAGGGCGAGGCAGACCACGACGAGACGTGCTGTCGCCGCGATGGGGCGCACCGGTGCCCGACCGGCTGTCGCGGCGCCGACATGCAGCGTCCAAGGGTCGGGCTGTTTGCCGCAGAGCCGTCCGCAACGCCGCATTTGCATCCTTTTGGCCAGCATCTTTCGCCTCCAGCGCCTTCTGCACCTGATCACGACGACTCGTGTCTTGCCCGAGGGTCGCCCGCGTCGGTTTCGAACCGGTTAGCAGCCACAGCGAAAAGATCGCTTTCCGCGCGAACGACGCTCAATCAGCGTCCGGACCCACGAAGCGGGCAAGCAGCGAATCGAGCGCCTGCCGGGTCTCGGCGCTGTCGGCGAGGAGCGCGCGATGGCGCTCGAGGACGGTCCGGCCCGCGCCCGGATCCGGCGGCCACGCCTCTTTCGCGGGATCGTGGTCTCGCGCCCCTGTCCCGTCAGGCCCGCCACCGGGAGGGGCCACCGCCATCCCCTCTGCCACGGGATCCAGCGCCGAAGGCGCTTCCGTGGCAACCGTCACCCCGGCCAGAAGGCGATGGCGGTCGGCTTCGTCCTCCATACCGGCCGAGGAGAAATGCTGCGCCGCCGCACCGTGATCGCCACCCGCAACCCGGGCGCGGGCGCGAAGACGGTCCGCCGCTGCACCCTCCACCGCGACAAGCTCCGCCTCCGCCGTCAGCGGACGACCGAGCTGCAAGGCGGCGCGCGCCCGCAGCAGTTGCACGCGGTCACTGCGGGCGGGGCCCAGCCAGTCGAGCGCCGTTTCCGCGAAGCCGAGGTCCAGCAAGCGCTCCGAAACCGCCTCGGCCGCGGGCGCCGGAAGCTCCCCGGGCCGATCCGCCATGCCGAAGACGCGGCGCAGGAAGGCGCCGTCATCGGGGCCGTCGGCCACCGCGGACCAGAGCGGGCCGAGCGTCGCCGGACGGTCATACGCGAGGTCGGCCGCTTCCGTCGCCTCCACCGCGGCGAGCGCACCGTCGAGGTCGCCCGCGCCGATCAGCGCGAGAACGCGGGCCCGTCGCAGCCGTGCGCCGAGCGGTCGATCCCGGTATTCGCGGGCGTAGCTTGCTGCGAGCTCGGCCTGATCCTGCGCGATCGGGCGACCGGCCTCCGAACGGGCTTCGATCAACGCCGCGAGGGCACGCGGCGCTTCGGGGCTTTCCTCCGCAGCCACCCGGGCGAGACGACGCTCCGCCTCCGGGCCACGGTCGGCGACGAGGGCCGCTTCGGCGTTGGCGAGGTCGAGCGCCGGCAACGGTGCCGGCGTTACCCGGGTCACCGCATCGAGGACTGCCGCGGCTGTTTCGGGCCGGCCTGCCGCACGAAGCCGCGCCGCGAGATCCGGTGCGACGTGACGCCGAAGATGCACCGGCAGCGCCTGGAACGCGCGGCGAACGGCGGAGGCGTCTATCGTTTTTCCGTTCTCCAACGGCTTTTCGGGTTCGAGGATCGCCCAGAGCGCCGCCGGCCCGCGGCAATCGCGCTGTCCCGTGAAGCGGGGCGGCGGCCCGCTCTCCCCGGCGGGGATCCCGGAGGTGGGGCGGCCGCCGATCCGGTCGAGGATCTTCGCCATCGAGGTGAGGGCGCCAGCCTCTTCCGAAGACAGGGCCGGCCGAGCGAGGGGCAGGACTGCGCGCGCCTCCGCGCCGAAACCCATGTGCACGAACAGCCGCACCAAGTCGGCTGCACGCTCGGGATTCGCATG
>NZ_JAWLFS010000119.1:0-9157 GCF_041685465.1 Rhodosalinus sp.
GCGAGTTCGAGCAGCGCGGCGAGATCGGCGAGCGACATGTTCAGCCCCTGCGCGCCGATCGGCGGCACCACATGCGCGGCCTCCGCCACGAGCGCGACGCGCTCGCCCGCGAAACGGTCCGCGACCTGGCTGATGATCGGCCAGAGCGTGACCTGCGAGGCGAGCGTGAGCGGGCCCAGCAGCCAGCCCGAGCGCGCCGACATCGTCGCCTCCAGCGCCTCCGCGGGCAGATCGCGCAGACGCGCCGCCTCGCGCCCGTCCTCCATCCAGACGACGGCCGAGGACGGCTTGCCCTGATGGTCGGGCAGGGGGACCAGCGTGAAGGGGCCGCCCTTGAGGTGAATCTCGGTCGAGACGTTCCCGTGCGGGACGGGGTGGGTGACGGCGAAGGCGAGCGCCTTCTGCCCGAAGCGCAGCGTGCGCGCCGCGATGCCCGCCTGCCGCCGCATGGGCGAGTTGCGCCCGTCGGCCGCCAGCACGAGCCGCACCCGCGCCTCGTCCCCGTCCGAGAGGCGCACGCGCGCCTCGCCGGTGCGGGTGAAGAGCGTCTCGGCCGCAACGCCGGGGCGGAAGGAGACGCCCGGCATCTCCTCGAGCCGCGCGGCCATCTCGCGGCGCAGGAGCCAGTTGGGCAGGTTCCAGCCGAAGGGCGCCTCGGAAATGTCGGCCGAGGCGAACTCGCGGCGCACGCGGCTGCGCTCCATCTCGCCGCTGATGTCCATGATCCGCATCGTCTCGAGCGGCATGGCGTGCGGCGCGAGGCGCTGCCAGAGGCCCGCGCGCTCGAGAAGCGCGCGCGCCGGTTGCAGGAAGGCGGTCGTGCGCAGGTCCGCGCCCTCGGCCTCGCGCTCGGTGACGGGCGGCGCGGGGTCGACGCAGAGCACCGAGAAGCCGGCCGCGCCGAAGGCTGCCGCGGCGGTCAGGCCGGCGATCCCGCCGCCGGCCACCAGGATGTCGTGATGCAGGGCTGTCATGGGGCGGCTCCTTTCGCGACGAGAGGTAGCGCGGGCAGGCCCGCCCCGCCAAGGGCGAAACGCCGCGGTCGCCGCGTCAGCGCCCGACCGTCAGCAGAAGAAGCGTCACCACGATCGCCGGCACCAGCGCCAGCGCGGGCATCGCGAGCGCCGGCAGGCCCCAGGTCATCACGGCGATCGCCCAGAGGCTCAGGACCGCGACGAGCAGGTAATAGATGTTGTCGGCACCGCCCTCGACAATGTCGCGCGCGATCCAGCCGATCACCGGGATCGCGTAGAAGGCTCGGCGCGCGCGGGAGGGGCGCTCGGGTCGTTCGGTCACGCTCATATTTTGCTCCTGTAATGTGCAGGAGCAAAATATGTATACGACGGCATTCTTTAAGCGGGCCGATTGTCGCAGAGGCGTCCGCCCGCGTCTCAGATCACCCGCGCGAGGAAACCGGCGAGGTCGTCGGTATGGTGGTGGATGTGCTCGGCCGCATGGCGCTCGGGCGCGACGTGGACCGTGCGCATGCCCATCGCGTGCGGCGCGGCGAGGTTGCGCGGATCGTCCTCGAACATGGCGGCGCGGGGTGTGTCGACGCCGGCGGCGGTGAAGACCCGCTCGAAGGCCGCGCGCCGCGGCTTCGGCTCGAAGCCCGCGTGCTCGACGCCGTAGACCGCGTCGAAGAGCCCCTCGAGCCCGCGCGCCGCGATCACCCGCTCGGCGTAGGGCGCGGATCCGTTGGTGTAGACGATCCGGCGGCCCGGCAGGCCCTGAATGCGCACGGCGAGGTCCGGGTCCCGCGGGAGCACGGAAAAGTCGATCTCGTGCACCTCGGTCAGATATCGGTCGGGCTCGACGCCGTGCACCTCCATCAACCCGGCGAGGGTGGTGCCGTACTCCCGCCAGTAGCGATGGCGCAGCCGCCCTGCCTCGGCCCGGTCGACGCCGAGCGCCTCCATCACGAAGGCCGTCATGCGCACCTCGATCTGATCGAAGAGCCGCACCTCGGGCGGATAGAGCGTGTTGTCGAGATCGAAGACCCAGTGGGCGACGTGATCGAAATGCGGTTTGACCATCAGATGGAGGGTAGGGCAGACGCCGGGGCACGGCAATGGCGTGCTTGTTGCCGGCGCGTGCCGGCGGTAGGCTCGGCTCGTCCCGACGAGAGAGCCGCCCATGACCAGTCACGCCCATCCGATGCCCAAGGCCGCGCAGAAGGATGCCTATACCCTGATCCTGGAAGCGATCGACGGCGGGATCTACAAGCCGGGCGACCGCCTCGTGGAATCGGAGCTGGCCGAGCGCTTCGGCGTGTCGCGCACGCCGATCCGCGAGGCGCTGCAGCGCCTCGAGACGCAGTCGCTCCTGACCCGCGACGGGCGCTCGCTGATCGTGGCCTCGCTCGATCACAACCAGATGGCGGAGCTCTACGTCGTGCGCTGCGAGCTCGAGGGGCTCGCGGCGAGCCTCGCGGCGCGCCACGCCACCGAGGAGGAGATCCAGGTGCTGCGCGACATGGTCGCCGAGGACCGCGCGCTGCTGAACGATCCCTCGGCGCTCGCGCGGGCGAACCGGCGGTTTCACAAGATGATCCACCTCGCGTCGCACAACCGCTACCTCGTGCAGCAGCTCGACCTCGTGCACCGCTCGATGGCGCTGATGGCGACCACCTCGCTCGCGGCAGAGGGGCGCGGGGTCAAGGCGCTGGAGGAACACGCGGCGATCGTGGACGCCATCGCCCGGCGCGACGAGCAGGCCGCCTATCGCGCGCTGCGCGACCATATCTCGGTCGCCTTCGTCACGCGGCTGAAGCTCGACTCGGTGGAGGCCGTGGACGAGGCCTGATCCCGCGCTCGGTTCTGGCCGCGCGCCTCGGCCCCGCGAGGCGCGCGTTCTGCGTCGAGGGAATGGCCATGCGCCGTCTTGTCCCAGTAGAAGGGCACCCGCATCAACTCGTAGACGGCCTTGTAGGAGGCGAAGGCGCCGAGCGGAAAGTAGAGATGCATCGTCGGCACCCACGGGACCAGCCCGCGATGGGCCGTGCTTCGCACCGCCACGATCGCGATCGTGACCGCCAGCGCCTCCGTCACGAGAAACCCGAGCCCCGCCCAGAACAGCGCCTCGCGCCCGAGCGGCGCCTCCAGCGGATGCGGGATGCCGAGCGGCACGGCCCAGAAGCTCCAGAGAAGCGGCGCGAGCAAGAACTGCGTCGTCGCCGTCAGCAGCAGGAGCTGCACGCCCCAGAAGCGGCGCGCGCCGAGCTGGCGGAACAGCTGAAGCGGCCGGCGCATGTGCACCGCGTAGGTGATCATGAAGCCCTTGAGCCAGCGCGAGCGCTGCCGGATCCAGGGGAGCAGCCGGTTGTTGGCCTCCTCCTGCGTCACCGTCTCGAGGATCTCGGTGCGCCAGCCGTGCCGTGCGAGGCGCAGTCCGAGGTCGCAGTCCTCGGTCACGTTGTGCGCGTCCCAGCCGCCGAGGTCCTCCAGAACCTTGCGGCGGAAGAAGAGTGTCGTGCCCCCGAGCGGCACGACGAGACCGAGGCGCGCGAGCCCCGGCAGCACCACCCGGAACCACGTCGCGTATTCGATGGTGAAGCAGCGCGCGAGCCAGGTGGAGTGCGGGTTGTAGTAATCGAGCATCCCCTGCAGGCAGGCGACATCGCTCGGCGCCTCGGCGAAGCGGGCGGCCACGCGGATCAGCTGATCGGGTTCCGGCGCATCCTCGGCGTCGTAGATGCCGACGATCTCGCCCCGGCAGAAGTCGAGCGTGTAGTTCATCGCCCGCGGCTTGGTGCGCAGCGGGCTGTCGGGCACCTGCACGACGCGGATCCACGGCGGCAGGGCCAGCGTCTCCAGCGCGCGGCGGGTGCCCGCGTCACCCTCCTCGAGGATCAGGACCACGTCGAGCAGCGCCGTGGGATAATCCAGCGCCTTGAGCCGCCCGACGAGCGCCGGCAGGATGTCCCCCTCGTCGAGGAGCGGCACGAGGATCGAGATGACCGGCGGCCGCTCGGGCAGGCGGGCGGCCTTCCGCGCGGGGTGGGGCAGCAGGCGCGCGGCGAGCGCCATCGCCTTCATCCCGGTGGCGAGCGCGAGCGTCACGAGAGCCCATAGAAAGAGCACGCCGAAGAAGATGCCCGGCGCAAGCAGCAGGAACCCGGCCGCCGAGAGCACGAGCGCGAGGGTCACGGCGCGCTGTTCGGGCGTCGGCTGCGACCAGTAGCGGCAGCTTTCGGCGTCGGGCACGCGGGCTTCGGCGCGGCGCGCGAGGGCGGTGCCGTGGTGCGCCGCCAGTGCCGCGTGAATGTCGCGCTCGCTTGCGACGGCCATGCGCACGGGCGCAAGCGTGCCCGCGATGTCGGGCAGGCGCTCGGCGAATTCCTGCGGGCGGCTCGTCGCGACGACCGTGGTGGCGCCGTCCCGCTGCCAGGGCATCAGCCCGTGTGCGAGGCAGAAGGTCGGGTCGAGCGCGTCGATGAGGGTCGGGTCCGGCGGATGCTCCTCGAGCGTGAGCGCCCCGACCCCGAATTGCGCCGCGAGCGCGCGGCTCAGATCGGCCTCGCCGATGCGACCCTCGGCAAGGAGAATGCGCCCGAGCGGTGCGCCGGTCTCGCCTTGCCGCGCCAGCGCATGCAGCAGGTCCTCCGTGGAGATCAGCCCGAGGTCGCAGAGGATGCGGCCAAGCGGCTGCCTGTAGTGGCCTGTCACCTGCGTGGCGCGGGCCGCATGAAGCGTCTGAACCGTCACCGTCGCCCCGTGTCATCAGCGCCCCCTCGCGCTTAGTCACGGCACATGATTTCGGTTAACGCAGGGTTAACGCGCGCCTGACGCGCGTTCGACGCGGCGCGTTCAGCCCGCGCGCGCGGCCTTGCGGGCGGCCATGTCGGCCGCGAACCGCTCGAAAAGGTAATAGCTGTCCTGTGGTCCCGGGCTCGCCTCGGGGTGATACTGCACCGAATAGACGGGCCGCCCGGCGACGCGGATGCCGCAGTTCGACCCGTCGAAGAGCGAGACATGCGTCTCCGTCACCCCCGCGGGCAGGCTCTGGCCGTCCACGGCGAAGCCGTGGTTCATCGAGGTGATCTCGACCTTGCCCGTTTCCAGGTCCTTCACCGGGTGGTTCGCGCCATGGTGGCCGTGGTTCATCTTGATGGTCTGCGCCCCCAGCGCGAGGGCGAGCATCTGGTGCCCGAGGCAGATGCCGAAGACCGGGAGATCGCGGTCCATCACCTCGCGGATCATCGGCACGGCGTAATCGCCGGTCGCCGCCGGATCGCCGGGCCCGTTCGAGAGAAAGACGCCGTCGGGGGCGTGGGCCAGCACGTCCTCGGCGGTGGCGGTGGCCGGCAGAACCGTCACCTCGCAGCCCGCCGAGGCAAGGCACCGCAGGATGTTGCGCTTCGCGCCGTAGTCGACGGCGACGACGCGGTGACGCGCCTCCGTCTGGCGCAGGTACCCCTCGGGCCAGCTCCAGCGCATCTCGTCCCAGCGGTAGGACTGCGCGCAGGTCACGTCGCGGGCGAGATCGACGCCCTCGAGCCCCGGAAAGGCGCGTGCCGCCGCGACCAGCGCCGCGATGTCGAAGTTGCCCTCGGGATCATGGGCCAGCGTGACATGCGGCACGCCCTGCTGCCGGATCGCGCGGGTCAGCCGCCGGGTGTCCACGCCGCCGATCGCGATGCGCCCGCGCCGGGTCAGCCAGTCGGTCAGCGGCGCGGTGGCGCGCCAGTTGGAGGGCGCGGTCGGATCCCATTTCACGACCATGCCGGCGGCGACCGGGTCTGCCGTTTCGTCGTCGTCCGGGGTCACGCCGACGTTGCCGATGTGCGGGAAGGTGAAGGTGACGATCTGCCCGGCGTAGGACGGATCGGTCATGATCTCCTGGTATCCCGTCATCGCCGTGTTGAAGCAGAGCTCGGCGACCGTCTGCCCGGTCGCGCCGAAACCGTTGCCGTAGAAGACCGTGCCGTCGGCGAGCGCGAGACAGGCGGTCGGGCGGGGCGAGGCGGACTGGGACATGGCGGGACTCCGGAGGCGCGACGCCTACCTATGGGGTGCGCAGGGCACGGTCAAGAGCGACGCCGCCCTGCCTGGGCCGATGTAAGATAAAGCAAAACAATGGCTTAACCTCATTTTGCGGAGTTGCAGCGGCCCGAGCGCTTGGATATGTTGTGAGGCTTCAACCTCAAGGGGGCGAGACGCGAGCGATGGAACTGCGCCAACGCATCAACGCCGCGATGAAGCAGGCGATGAAGGACAAGGAGAGCGAGCGCCTCGCGACGCTTCGGCTCATCAACGCCGCGATCCGCGACCGCGAGATCGCCAAGCGCGCCGAGGACGGAGAGGACGCGGTGAGCGAGGCCGAGGTGCTCGAGATCCTCTCGAAGATGGTCAAGCAGCGCCGGGAGAGCGTGCGCGCCTATGAGGAGGCCGGCCGCCTCGACCTTGCCGAGGCCGAGCAGGGCGAGATCGAGGTGATCGAGGAATTCCTGCCGCGCAGGCTGTCCGAGGCCGAAGTGGAAAAGGCCATCGACGCGGCCGTGGCCGAGATCGGCGCAAGCTCGATCCGCGACATGGGCAAGGTGATGGCCGCGCTCAAGGCGAAGTACACCGGGCGGATGGACTTCGCGAGTGCCGGCCCGAAGGTGAAGGCGCGGCTGAGCTAAAGCCGCGCCGCCGCGCTCAGCCGGGCGCGCAGGTCGCCGTAGAGCGCCTTGCGCTCGTCCTCCGACAGGAAGGCGCCGATCTCCACCTGCCGGCCGCTGCCGCGCAGGGTGACGTAGTAGGGCACCGGCCCGCCCTGCTCGTGCAGCTCGACCCTGGTCCAGTAGGGATTGCTCTGCCACTCCTGCACCGCGCCCTTCGGATCGCGCCGGGTGAGGCGGATCGCCTCCTCGGTCAGGCGCAGTTCCTCCAGAATCTCGCCGTCGCGGTAGCTGCGGCGAAGCGCGATCCAGAGCCCGCCGACGGCGATCAGCGCGAAAGGCAGCACGCCCCAGAGCACGGCCGTCCCGATCACCGCCAGCATGGGCAGGCAGGCGAAGGCGAACATGCCGAGGATGACGGCGGCGAAGCCGGGCAGGGGCAGCGACCGGTGCGGCCAGAGCCGCAGTTCGGCGCCTGCCTGCGGATCCGCGTTTTCGGTCCAGCTGTAGGGCATGGCGTGAAGATACCCCGAAAGAAAAGGGAGGCAAGCGCGCGGCCTGCCTCCCTCTCGTGTCGTTCGGCCGGCCGCGTCAGTGCGCGGGGCTGCGGTCCCAGTCCTCGCGCTTCGGGAGCTCCTCGAAGGTGTGCTCCGGCGGCGGCGAGGGCAGCGTCCACTCAAGCGTGTCGGCGTATTCGTTCCAGTAGTTGTTCTCCGTGATCCGCGCGCCGCGGAAGAGGGCGTAGGTGATGAACACCAGGAAGAACACGAAGCTGGCGAAGGCGATGAAGGCGCCGATCGAGCTGACGTAGTTCCAGAGGGCGAAGGCCTCGGGGTAGTCGATGTAGCGCCGCGGCATGCCCTGCCGGCCAAGGAAGTGCTGCGGGAAGAAGGTCAGGTTGGCGCCGATGAAGAAGGTCCAGAAGTGGAGCTTGCCGGCCCATTCCGGATACTGCCGGCCCGTCATCTTGCCGAACCAGAAGTAGATCGCGGCGAAGATGCCGAAGATGGCGCCGAGGCTCATCACGTAGTGGAAGTGCGCCACGACGTAGTAGGTGTCGTGATAGGCGCGGTCCACGCCCGCCTGGCTGAGCACGATGCCCGTCACGCCGCCGAACGTGAAGAGGAACAGGAAGCCGAAGGCCCAGAGCATCGGCGTCTTGAACTCGATCGAGCCGCCCCACATCGTCGCGATCCAGCTGAACACCTTGATGCCGGTGGGCACCGCGATGACCATGGTGGCGAGCATGAAGTAGCTCTGCTGCGTCACGCTCATGCCGACGGTGTACATGTGGTGCGCCCAGACGACGAAGCCGAGCGCGCCGATCGCGATCATCGCCCAGACCATCGGCAGGTAGCCGAAGATCGGCTTGCGCGAGAAGGTCGAGATGATGTGGCTGATCACGCCGAAGGCGGGCAGGATGAGGATGTAGACCTCGGGGTGCCCGAAGAACCAGAAGATATGCTGGTAGAGCACCGGGTCGCCGCCGCCCGACGGGTCGAAGAAGGTGGTCCCGAAGTTGCGGTCCGTGAGCAGCATGGTGATCGCGCCCGCCAGAACCGGCAGCGACAGCAGCAGCATCCACGCGGTGATGAAGATCGACCAGGCGAAGAGCGGCACCTTGAAGAGCGTCATCCCCGGCGCGCGCATGTTCAGGAAGGTCGTGATCATGTTGATCGAGCCGATGATCGACGAGGCGCCGACCACGTGGATCGCGAAGATCGCGAGGTCGGTGGACATCCCCATCTCGGTCGTCGAGAGCGGCGGATAGAGCACCCAGCCCACGCCGGAGCCGAGTTGCCCGTTGCCGCCGGGCGCGAAGAGCGACGCGAAGGCAAGCGCCGTGCCGGCCACGTAGAGCCAGTAGGAGAGGTTGTTCATCCGCGGGAACGCCATGTCCGGCGCGCCGATCTGCAACGGCATGAAGTAGTTGCCGAAGCCGCCGAAGAGCGCGGGAATCACCACGAAGAACATCATCAGGATGCCGTGGTAGGTGATCAGCACGTTCCAGAGATGGCCGTTCGGCGTGCAGGACCCCTCGGCGGCCGCCGTGAGGCGCGCGCCCTCGAGGCACATGTACTGGACCCCGGGCTCCATCAGCTCCATCCGCATGTAGACGGTGAAGGCGACGGCGACGAAACCCACCACCGCGGCGGTGATGAGATACAGGATGCCGATGTCCTTGTGGTTGGTGGACATGAACCACCGGGTGAAGAACCCGCGGTGGTCCTCGTGGGCGTGGCTTGAAATGGCGGCGTCTGCCATGTCTCTCCTCGTGTTGGCGACCGGGCTCGCGTCCGGAAGGTGCACGGCCCGTGTTTCTTTCCATTCACGTTCTAGAATGTCCGCACGCGCGGGGCAATGCGCGCTCACGCCGCGGGGCGCGAAAAAAATGCTGCGGTATACCGTCGCGCCCCACGGCACCGCCCCCGCCCGGCTCGGCCTGCCGCCCGGCTCAGCCCAACGCCCGCTCGAACGTCCGCCTGAGCGCCACGTCGAGATCGCCCATCTCCACCGGCAGGCCGAGGTCCACGAGGCTCGTGACCCCGTGAC
>NZ_JAWLFS010000120.1:0-3504 GCF_041685465.1 Rhodosalinus sp.
GAGTGCGACCTCACCGGCATGGATTTCGACGGGGCGCGGGCGCGCCCCGGCGCCATGCCGCTGCCGCCCTACATCGAGCGCCGCCGCGCCGCGGATGCGCGGGACACCGAGGACTATCAGACCGTCTGGGCCCGCCGCCCCGGCGCGGTGGCCGCCCCGACGGCGAGCCTGCATTTCGACGAGGCGCTGCTCGACGCGCTGCGCGCCGCGGAAATCGGCATGACCCACGTCACGCTGCACGTCGGCGCGGGCACCTTCCTGCCGGTGAAGGTGGACGACGTGACCGAGCATCGCATGCACGCCGAATGGGGCGAGGTGAGCGAAGAGGCGGCCGCCGAAATCGCCGGGACGCGCCGCGCGGGCGGGCGCATCATCCCGGTGGGCACGACCGCGCTGCGCCTGCTGGAGACCGCGGGGCAGGGCGGCGAGGTGGTGGCATGGTCGGGCGACACGGACATCTTCATCTATCCGGGGTTCGAGTTCCGCGCGGCCGACGCGCTGATGACCAATTTCCACCTGCCGAAATCCACGCTGATGATGCTCGTCGCGGCCTTCATGGGGACCGAGCGGATCCGGCGGATCTACGCTCACGCGATCACGGAACGGTATCGCTTCTTCTCCTACGGCGACGCCTCGCTTCTGGTGCCGGAGTGACGCGCGCGGCCCGGCGCCTTTCGGCAAGACCGGCGCGGGCGGACCGCGTGGAAACGGGGACACCATGCTGAGCGTGCTCAACAGCGCCTGGGCGCTCCTGCTCGGGCTTCTTCTGCTGATGATCGGCAACGGCCTGCAGGGGACGCTCCTCGGCGTGCGGGGCGAGATCGAGGGGTTCTCGGCCTTCGAGATGTCGATCGTGATGGCGGCCTATTTCGTGGGCTTCCTCGGCGGCTCGCGCATGGCGCCGCGCATGATCGCGCGGGTGGGGCATGTGCGCGTCTTCTCGGCGCTGGCCTCCATGGTCTCGGCGGTGGTGATCCTCTTTCCGGTCTTCACCGACCCCTGGGCCTGGTCGGTGGGGCGGCTGATCATCGGCTTCTGCTTCTCGGGCGTCTACGTCACCGCCGAGAGCTGGCTCAACAACACGTCGACCAACGAGACGCGGGGCCAGACGCTCGCCATCTACGTCCTGGTGCAGATGATCGGGCTGATCCTCGGGCAGGCGCTTCTCGTGGTGGCGGACCCCTCGGGCTTCGTGCTCTTCGTGATCCCGGCGGTTCTGGTCTCCATCTCCTTCGCGCCGATCCTGCTGTCGGTGGCGCCGGCGCCGGCCTTCGGCACCGCCAAGCGGATGACGCTCGCGGAGCTCTACCGCGCCTCGCCCCTCGGCCTGATCGGGATGCTCCTTCTCGGCACGGTCTTCTCGGCGCAGTTCGGCATGTCGGCGGTCTACGGCGCCGCGGCGGGGCTTTCGGTGCGCGAGATCTCGGTCTTCGTGTCGGCCTTCTTCGTCGGCGCGCTGGTGCTGCAGTATCCGCTCGGCTGGCTGTCGGACCGGATGGACCGCCGGGTGCTGATCCTCGGCCTGTCGGTCGTGGGCACGGCGGGCGCGGTGCTGGGCCTCATGCTCGGTGCCGCGCGGACCGAGTTCCTGCTGGCGGCGGCCTTCGCGATCGGCGCGGTGGCCAACCCGCTCTATTCGCTGCTCATCGCCTATACCAACGACTTCCTCGAGGCCGAGGACATGGCCGCCGCGTCGAGCGGGCTCGTCTTCGTCAACGGGGTCGGCGCCATCATCGGTCCGCTGGCGACGGGCTGGGGCATGCAGGTGGTCGGCCCGCCGGGGTTCTTCGCCACCATCGCGGGCTTCTTCGCGCTGCTGTCGATCTATGCCGCGTGGCGGATGACGCGCCGGCCGGCGCCGGCTGCCGAAGAAACGGGCAGCTACGCACCGCTCGGGCCGACCGTGACCCCGGTCGCCGTCGAGTTCGCCCAGGAATACGCGATCGATACCGCGCTGGAGGAACAGGAAAATCCGGGAAGCGGCGCGTGAGGCGCGCGTCAGGGCTGTTGCAATTCGTGAAAGACGAGCGCTTGAGCCGCGGCGGATGCGGGTCTTTACTGGTCCTTGTGTAAAAATTGTCTCGACACAAGGGAGTACGGGATGACCGGCGCGGAGGAGGTCCTGAGTTTCTGGCTCGACGAGGTCGGGCCGGACGGATGGTACAAGGTCGACCCCGGCCTCGACGCCCGCATCCGCGAGCGCTTTCTGGGCATGTGGGAGGGCGCGGCGGAGGGCCGCTTCGCGCTCTGGCTCACCTACCCCTCGGGCGCGCTGGCCTACATCATCCTCACCGACCAGTTCCCGCGCAACATGTTCCGCGGGACGCCGCGCGCCTTCGAGACCGACGTGGCTGCGCTCGCGGCGGCAAAATCGGCAATCCAGCGCGGCTGGGACCTGCGGATCGACGAGCCGGCGCGGCAGTTCTTCTACCTGCCGCTCATGCACTCGGAGAACCTCTGCGATCAGGACCGCTCGGTGCGCCTCATCTGCGAGCGGATGCCGGAGTCGGGCGCCGATAACCTGATCCATGCGCGCGCCCACCGCGAGGTGATCCGCCGCTTCGGCCGTTTCCCCTACCGCAACGCGGCGCTGGGCCGCGCGGACACGACGCCCGAGAAGAGCTTCCTCGATGGCGGCGGTTACGGCGCCGTGGTCCGCGGCATGGAAGAGGTCGCGGCGGCCTGAGCGACCGGCACGCCATTGTCCCCGAGGGACGTTTCGCATAGCGTTCTGCCGCGAAGTACGCGGCAGGAGGCGACATGGCGAGCAGGTCTTTCGATGTCATCGTGATCGGCGCGGGGCCGGGGGGCTACGTCTGTGCCATCCGCGCCGCGCAGCTCGGCCTCTCGGTCGCCATCGTCGAGCGCGAGCACATGGGCGGCATCTGCCTCAACTGGGGCTGCATCCCGACGAAGGCGCTGCTGCGCACCTCCGAACTCTACCACCAGATGCACCGCGCGGGCGACTTCGGCCTCGCGGCTGAGGGTATCAGCTTCGACTTCGACAAGGTGATCGACCGCTCGCGCAAGGTCGCGGGGCAACTCGCGTCCGGTGTCGACCACCTGATGAAGAAGAACAGGGTGACCGTCGTGCGCGGCGCCGGGCGTCTTGCGGGCGAGGGCCGCGTCGCCGTGACCACAGAGACGGGCGAGGAGGTGCTGGAGGCCCCGCACGTCGTGATCGCCACCGGCGCCCGCGCCCGTGAACTGCCGGGTCTCGAGGCCGACGGCACGCGCGTCTGGACCTATCGCCACGCGCTGAAGCCGCCGCACATGCCGGACCGCCTGCTGGTCATCGGGTCGGGTGCGATCGGCGTGGAGTTCGCGAGCTTCTATCACACGATGGGCGCGCAGGCGACGGTGGTCGAGGTGCAGGACCGCGTGCTGCCCGTCGAGGACGCGGAGATCAGCGCCTTCGCGCGCAAGGCCTTCGAGAAGCAGGGAATGGAGATCCGCACCGGCGCCACGGTCAAGAAACTCGAGCGCCATGCCGACCGGGTCACC
>NZ_JAWLFS010000120.1:3604-9155 GCF_041685465.1 Rhodosalinus sp.
ATCAGCGCCTTCGCGCGCAAGGCCTTCGAGAAGCAGGGAATGGAGATCCGCACCGGCGCCACGGTCAAGAAACTCGAGCGCCATGCCGACCGGGTCACCGCGCACATCGAGCAGGGCGGCAAGACCGAGGCGCGCGATTTCGACACCGTGATCTCCGCCGTCGGCATCACGGGCAACACCGAGGGCCTCGGCCTCGAGGAGGCCGGCGTGACCGTGGAGCGCGGGCAGGTGAAGGTGGACGCCATGGGGCGGACGGGCGTGCCGGGGCTCTATGCCATCGGCGACATCGCCGGCGCGCCCTGGCTCGCGCACAAGGCCAGCCACGAGGGCGTTACCCTCGCCGAACTGATCGCGGGGGACGACCCGCACCCCGTCACGCCCGATCAGATTGCCGGCTGCACCTACTGCCACCCGCAGGTGGCCTCCATCGGTCTCACCGAGGCGCAGGCGACGGAGCAGGGCCGCGACATCCGCGTCGGCCGCTTTCCCTTCATCGGCAACGGCAAGGCCATCGCGCTCGGCGAGCCGGAGGGGCTGGTCAAGACGATCTTCGACGCCGACACCGGCGAACTTCTCGGCGCGCACATGGTGGGCGCCGAGGTGACCGAGCTCATCCAGGGCTACGTCGTCGGCCGCACGCTGGAGACGACCGAGGCCGAGCTCATGCAGACCGTCTTCCCGCATCCGACGCTGAGCGAGACGATGCACGAGTCGGTGCTCGCGGCGCACGACCGGGCGCTGCATTACTGAGGGCGCGTGAGGGGGGCTGTCTGCCCCCCTCGGCCCTGCCGGGCCTCACCCCCCGAGGATATTTCGACCCAAGAAGAAGGGCGGGGCGCGGTGGCTCAGAAGGACCAGACCGCCGCGTCGTCGGCGAGCAGCGCGTCGGCCATCGCCGGGGGCTCGGCGACGCTCACGCCGTCCATCAGCACCTCCGGCCCTTCGCCGAGCCCGGGCAGGTAGATCGCGCAGACCTCCGCCGTGGCGCCGTTCTCGATCGCGGCCTTGAGGAGGCCCTGCGGGCTCATGTCGCGCGGCGGCTGCGGCGCGGTCACGCTCTCGGGCGCGTCGGTGAGCGCCATGTCGCCCGCCGGGCCGCAGAGCAGGATATGCGCGTTCACGCCCTTCTCGACGGCCTGCATGGTCAGCACCATGCTCATCAACTGGGTCTGCGGCTCCGCCGCGGTGACCACGGTCACCAGGTTCTCTTCCATGTCTGCGGCGGCCGGGGCGGCGAGCGCGGTGGCGGCCGCCAGCGCGGCGATGGTCTTGCGGATCATGTCGACTCCTCTCGGGTCATGCGCGTTTCCACGTCGCACCCTATAGATATATTTGAGATTTGGAATACGATATCCTGTCGCAGGGGGGCGGCTTCGATTGCCCCGAAATCTCCCGTGGCGCGAGGGCAACGCCCTCTGCGCGCGCCCGGGCCGCCGGGGCGGGATGGGATCCTGCGGCCGCCTGCCGGGCTCAGGCGCTGCGCCGGCGTCCGCCGCGCCGCCCGCCGCGGCCGCCGCCCGCGGCCTGCGCCGCGCGCGCCGCCTCGGGGAAGGGCGTGCCCGCCTCCACCGCGTCGAGCACCCTGGCGAAGCGGATCCACTCGGCGCCGTTCGGGTCGTTGTTCATCAGGAAGTTGGCGGCCTTGATCGCCTCCATCTCGACCTGGCGGATCGGGTTCATGATCGCGCTCGTCATGCCGGCGGTGATCGCCATCGGCAGGAAGGCCGCGTTGATCCCGTGCCGGTGGGGCAGGCCGAAGGAGATGTTGGAGGCCCCGCAGGTGGTGTTGACGCCGAGTTCCTCGCGGAGGCGGCGCACCAGCGTGAAGACCTGCCGCCCGGCCGTCGCCATCGCGCCCACGGGCATCACCAGCGGATCGACCACGATGTCGTGCGCCGGGATGCCGTGGTCGGCCGCGCGCTCGACGATCTTCCGGGCCACCGCGAAGCGCACCTCCGGGTCCTCGCTGATGCCGGTGTCGTCGTTGGAGATCGCCACCACCGGCACGTCGTACTTGCGCACCAGCGGCAGGATCGCCTCGAGCCGCTCCTCCTCGCCGGTGACGGAGTTCACGAGCGGGCGGCCCTCGGCCACCGCGAGCCCGGTCTCGAGCGCGGCCGGCACCGAGCTGTCGATGCAGAGCGGCACGTCCACGAGCCCCTGCACCAGCTCGATCATGCGCCGCATCAGCGGCGGCTCGGTCTCGTTCGGGTTCGGGTTGGAATTGTAGACGACGCCCGCGTTCACGTCGAGCACCATCGCCCCGCAGGCGACCTGCTCCAGCGCGTCCGTCTCGACGGTGGAGAAGTCGCCCGCCTCCAGCTCGGCGGCGAGCTTCTTGCGGCCCGTGGGATTGATGCGTTCGCCGATCACGCAGAAGGGGGCGTCGAAGCCGATGGTGACGGTCTTCGACTTCGAGGCGACGAGGGTGCGGGTCATGTCGGTCCTTTCAGGGTCAGACCGCGGCGCGTGCTGCGGGGCGGGCGGCGGCGCCGCCGTGTGCGGCGAGCCACTCGGAGGCGGCGGGGATGCCGCCGAGCGGGAAGACATGCAGCGCCTCGATGTTGCCGGCGGCGCCCGCGGCGCGGCGCGCGGCGAGATCGGCCACCAGGTCGGTCGGCTCGAAGGGCTTGACGAGCTTCGAGACGTCCATCGCCCGGCGCTGCAGCACCTTGAGCGAGGGGCCGACGCCGCAGGCGATGGCGAACTTTATGAGGGTCTGCAGCTTCGCGGGTCCCGCGATGCCGAGGTGCACGGGCATGCGGATCCCCGCGGCCGCGAGCCGTTCGGCCCAGGCGATCATCGGCCCGGCCTCGAAGGCGAACTGCGTGACGATCGCCATCTCGGCGTCGGTCCGGTCGGCGAAGGCCTGCTTCCAGGTGAGCGCCGCGTCCACCTCGCGCGTGCCGCCCGCGGGGTCGATGTCGCGGTTGCCCTCGGGGTGGCCCGCGACGTGCAGCCGGCGGAAGCCGTGCGCGTCGAAAAGCCCGGTCTCCAGCAGCTGCATGGAGGACTGGAAATCCCCCTGCGGCTCGGTCACGCCGCCGGCCAGCACCAGCGCCTCGCGCACGCCGGCCTCGCCCTGATAGCGTGCGATCCAGTCGGCGAGCGTGGCGCGGTCGGGGATGATGCGCGCGGGGAAATGCGGCATCGGCTCGAAGCCCTCGGCACGCAGGCGCGCGGCGGTGGCGACCATGTCGGCGATCGGCGTGCCCGCGATATGCGCGATGTAGACGCGGGTGCCCGCCGGCAGCAGCGCGCGGAAATCCTCCACCCGCGCGGCGGTGCGGGGCATCACCTCGATGGAAAATCCCGCCAGCAAGGCTTCGACCGCCGGGTTGCGCGGGGCCGTGGCCGCCGCGCCGCGTTTCGGGAAACTGAGAAGCGCCATCAGGGCCTCCTTCCATGGCATCGGGCCGTCAGGCCCATCCGTCGTTGGCGATCAGGGCCTTGAGCCGGTCCTGATCGTAGGCCGCCTCGATCCGCGCGGCCTCGGCCTCGGCCAATGCCGCGGGGTCGCCCTCGGCCGGGTAGGGGGGCGCCTTGCGCCACTCGGCGAGGTAGGCGTCGCTCTCGCGCGCGCCGATCTTCATCGCCGCGCGGTCGATCGCCTGTTCGAAGCGCTCGGCGAGCGGCTTCTTCGCGCCGCGCCGGCCCTTGCCCACGATCACCTGCGCGGGAATGTCGCGCCAGTAGACGATTGTCACCTCGGGCATTGTCCCGATTCTCCCTCTCGGCTGGGGTCTCTCTACGTCACGGGCCGGGCGAGGCCCGGTCTGATTTCGACTCATGTGCGTCGCGGAGCGACTCGGGCCGAAAAGATGCACGGCACCTTGTTCGATCGCGTCGGTGCACGTATCTTCCAGACAACTTTGTATCCGGAGGGCGTGAGACATGGCGCCCAGGCGTCCCGATGGTGCGGGCGCGTTCCCGGTCCCGGTCGAAAGCCCCGCGCCCCGACCGCCCGATCCGGCGGAGCTTTATGCTGCGCTCGATCTGGGCACGAACAGTTGCCGCATGCTGATCGCCCAGCCGAAGGGCGGGCAGTTTCACGTGGTCGACAGCTTCTCGAAGACCGTCCAGCTCGGCGAAGGGCTGGAGCGGACGGGTGCGCTCGGCCGTGCGTCGCAGCGGCGCACGCTGCAGGCCCTGCGAATCTGTCACCAGAAGCTCCGCCGGCACGACGTGACGCGCATGCGCCTCGTCGCGACGGAGGCCTGCCGGCGCGCGCGGAACGGGCCCGAGTTCCTGCGCCGGATCCAGCGCGAGACGGGGCTCACGCTCGAGATCATCGAGCCCGAGGAGGAGGCGCGCCTCGCCGTGATCTCCTGCGCGCCGCTGGTCTCGACGAAGACGGAGCAGCTTCTCGTCGTCGACATCGGCGGTGGCTCGACGGAGCTCGTCTGGATCGATCTCTCCTCGGTGCCCAACCGCGAGCGGCCGCGCGCCATCATGCGGCTGCACGCGGGCTTCCACCCGCCCGAGAGCCCGTTCCCGGCGGCGAAGGTCGTGGACTGGATCAGCGTGCCGCTCGGCGTGGCGACGCTGCGCGATCAGTTCCGCGACGTGGAGGACGACGCGGCGCGCTACGCGCTGATGAGCTGGTTCTTCGAGGAAAACCTTGCCGAGTTCGCGCCCTACAAGGACGAGCAGACGCGCGATGGCTTTCAGGTGATCGGCACCTCCGGCACGGTCACGACCGTCGCGGCGAGCCACCTCGGCCTCAAGCGCTACGACCGCACGAAGGTCGACGGGCTGCGCATGACCTCGGACCAGATTGACCGGGTGATCCGCGACTATCTCGCCATGGGGCCGTTGGGGCGGCGGCGCGACCCGCGGATCGGGCAGGATCGCCAGGCGCTGATCATGTCCGGCGCGGCGATCCTGCAGGCGCTCTTGCGGCTCTGGCCGACGGACCGGCTCTCGGTGGCCGACCGCGGGCTGCGCGAGGGGCTGCTCTACGCGCAGATGTCGGCCGATGGTGTGCTGGAGGATTCGCCGGTCTGACGGGCGCCTGGCTGGTGCCTGACGGGGCGGCGAATTTTCGTACGAAAATTCGCACCACGAGCCGTGGTGCGGCGCTGAGATTTTTCGTACGAAAAATCTCCGGCCGAGCGTAAGGAAACGACATGCCGAAGAAAGCCGGAAACTCCGGGCGCGGGCAGCGCGATCTCAAGGTCAAGGTGCGCACCGCGCGCGGGCGCAAGCCCTCGTCCACGCGCTGGCTTCAGCGCCAGCTCAACGACCCTTACGTCAAGCGCGCGAAGGCCGAGGGCTACCGCGGCCGCGCCGCCTTCAAGATCCTCGAGCTCGACGAGAAGTATCGCTTTCTCGTGCCCGGCGCGCGGGTGGTCGATCTGGGCTGCGCGCCCGGCGGATGGAGCCAGGTCGCCGCGGAGCGCGTGAACGCGCTCGGCGAGAAGGCGGGCAAGGCACGGGGGCGCGTGCTCGCCGTCGATCTGCAGGCGGTCGAGCCGATCCCGGGGGTGGAGGTCCACCGTCTCGATTTCATGGAGGAGGGCGCCGACGACGCGATCAAGGGCTGGCTCGG
>NZ_JAWLFS010000121.1:0-9148 GCF_041685465.1 Rhodosalinus sp.
GCGGTGGAGGAAATCGGCATCCTGATCCCGGCGGCGGGGGCGTCGTCCCGCATGGGAGGGCGCGACAAGCTCCTCGAGCCTGTCGGGGGGTTTGCACTGCTTTCGCTCGTCGCGGCGCGGGCCCGGGAAGCCACGCGCTGCGTCTGCGTGGCGCTCCCCGGGACGCAGGGGCCGCGGCACGCCGCGATCGAGGGGCTCGATGTGGAATGGGTACAGGTGCCGGGCCCATCCGAAGGGATGGCGGCCAGCCTGCGCGCCGCGCTGCCGGCAATGCCGACCCGCCTGGCGGGTGTGATGATCCTGCCTGCCGACATGCCCGAGATCGACACCCCCGACCTGCGCGCGCTGATCGATGCGTTCCGGGATGCGCCCGGCCTCTGGCAGGCGACCGCCGAGGACGGGACACCGGGCCACCCGGTGATCTTTCCGGCCGATCTTCTGGTCGAACTCGGGGGCGTCACCGGCGACCGCGGCGGGCGCGATGTCGTCGCGCGCCACGCCGACCGGCTGCAGCGGCTCGCCCTGCCGGGCCGGCGTGCGGTCACCGATCTCGACACGCCGGAGGACTGGGCGCGGTGGCGCGCCGGGGGCCGCGCCTGAGGTTCAGGCGTTGGCTTCGCGGATCTTCTCGGCGGCCTGCTTGTCGTAGGTCACGCCCTTCTGGTCGAAGAGCTGGTCGAGCTCGCCCGAGAGCGTCATCTCGGTGATGATGTCACATCCGCCGACGAACTCGCCCTTGACGTAAAGCTGCGGAATGGTGGGCCAGTCGGAGTAGTCCTTGATGCCCTGCCGGATATCCTCGTCGGAGAGGACGTTCACGTCGGTGAACTCCACGCCCATGTAGTTGAGCACGCCGGCCACCCGGCTGGAGAAGCCGCATTGCGGCATCGACCGCGTGCCCTTCATGTAGAGCACCACGTCGTTGGCGTTCACCGTGTCTTCGATCTGGGTCCTGGCGTCGCTCATGGTCGCCTCTTGCCTTTCCTCGTGCTCGGGCCCCTCGCCCGGTTCCCTGTCGTGCGCATCCGCCCGCTCTACGGGTGGTGCGCTCTCATCGCTCTCGTCCGGCGGCGCCTCGTAGCTCGGCGCCTCGGTGTCGAAGGTGAAGGCCTCGCGCGGATCCTCCGGCTCCTCCAGCTCGCGGCGCCGGCGCCACTCGTGTCCGCCGGCAAGCAGGAAGATCAGGGTGAAGACCGCGACGATCGCCCATGGCAGATAGTCCAGCAAATGCCCTCACGCCGGCGGCTTCGTCGTCAGGGCGAGCGCGTGCAGCTCCCCCTCGGAGCCGGCCATCTTTTCCTTCAACGCGGCATAGACGGCCCGCTGCTGCTGTACGCGGTTCTGTCCGCGAAAGCTCTCGTCGATGACCTCGGCAGCATAGTGATTCCCGTCGCCGGCGAGATCCGTGATGGTGACCTTCGCCTCGGGAAAGGCTGCGCGGATCAGCGCCTCGATCTCCTGTGCCTGCATGGGCATCCGTGGGCCGCCTCTTCTGTCTCTGTCGGTGCGGAAAACCTAATCTCGGGCCGCAAGGCGTGCAAGGGACCCCGCCGGCCAGGTCAGTCCCGCCAGGCGCGGAGCGCGGCGGCGATCCAGATCGCCACGAGCGCGAAGGACAGCACCGCGTTCCATTCCGCCATGCTGAGCCCCGCGAAGGCCCAGGCCACCTCGTCGCAGGCCACGACCGGCGCCTCCATGATCTGCGCCGTGAGCTCCTCGACCGAGAGATCGCCGACGTCGCCCCCGCCCGAGCAGGTCGCCGGTCCCTCCCACCAGCCACGCTCCACACCGGCGTGATAGACGCCGATGCCGCCCGTGGCCGCCGCCGCCGCCGCGCCGAAGAGCGGCAGCAGCGCGCCCGGCACCGCGAGGGCGAGCCCGCCGACGAGAACCGCTGCGGCATGCGGCCAGCGTTGCCAGAGACAGAGCGCGCAGGGCGGAAGCCCGCCCAGGTACTGGAAGCCGAAAGCCATCGCCAGCAGCAGCGCCGAGCCCGCCGCCGCGATCAGGATCAGCCGGTTGCGCGTCATATCACCCTCACCACGGCGAAGCCCCCGACCAGGAGCGCGACAAAGAGAACGAACATCAGGCCGAGCCGGCGCTCGATGAAGTCCCGGATCGGTGCGCCGTAAACCCGCAGGAGCGCCGCCACCAGGAAGAACCGGAGCCCCCGCGCGAGCACCGAGGTCACGAGGAAGGTGCCCATCGAGAGCCCCGTCCAGCCCGACATGATGGTGATGACCTTGTAGGGAAAGGGAGTCACGCCCGCGGCGAGCACGGCCCAGAAGCCGACGCCGTTGAAGGTCTCGTTGAAGGCGGCCATCGCGTCCTCCTTGCCGAGCGCCTCCAGCACCGGCCGCCCGAGCGAATCGTAGGCGAAGGCCCCGATCGCGTATCCGGCGAGCCCGCCGAGGACGGAGGCCACCAGCGCGACCCCCGCGATGGCCCAGGCCCGGTGCGGCGCGGCGAGGATCATCGGGATCATCAGCACGTCGGGCGGAATCGGGAAGATGGAGCTCTCAGCGAACGAGACCGCGGCGAGCACCCAGAGCGCCCGCCGATGCTCGGCCATCGAGAGCGTCCAGTCGTAGAGCGCCCGTATCATCCTGTCCGCACCTTGCCCCGCCCGGGTCAGACCACGCCCCTCGGCCCCGGTCAAGGCGCGACCTCGGACCGCGACCCGCAACGTGGCGCGTTTGCGGGCAACGACGCC
This sequence comes from Rhodosalinus sp., assembly GCF_041685465.1. Classification (NCBI taxonomy): domain Bacteria; kingdom Pseudomonadati; phylum Pseudomonadota; class Alphaproteobacteria; order Rhodobacterales; family Paracoccaceae; genus Rhodosalinus; species Rhodosalinus sp. Next base: position 2,714 of record NZ_JAWLFS010000121.1, read on the forward strand.
TCGGGCGCGATCAATTCCTGTGCAATGGAGGAAGTCGCGCGCAAATCCGGCCCCGAGCCGGACGTATCGCTTGAGCCTGCCCCGCGCCGACAGCACCCCCTTCCGGGCGAACAGGAGCGACCCATGATCGAAGCCAGGGAGGTGGAGCTCGTCGCTGCCACCAAACGATACGACGGCGCACTGGCCGTCGACGCCATAAGCCTCAAGGTCCGTGCCGGCAGTTATTGCTGCCTTCTCGGGCCGTCGGGATGCGGCAAGACCTCGACGCTGCGCATGATCGCCGGCCACGAGAGCGTCACCGACGGCGACATCCTGATCGGCGGCACGGCGGTCACCGAGGACCCGCCCGCCCGGCGCGGCACGGCGATGATGTTCCAGAACTACGCCCTCTTCCCGCATCTGAGCGTGGCCGAGAACGTCGCCTTTTCGCTGCGGATGAAGGGCGTGGGCCGCGAGGCGCGGCTGATGCGGGCGGGGGAGCTGCTCGACCTCGTCTCGATGACCGATTTCGCCGACCGCAAGCCCAACCAGCTTTCGGGCGGCCAGCAGCAGCGCGTCGCGCTCGCCCGCGCGTTGATGAACGAACCCTCGGTCCTCCTGCTCGACGAGCCGCTCTCGGCGCTCGACCCGTTTCTGCGCGTGCGCATGCGCTCGGAGCTGCGGCGTATCCAGCGCGAGCTCGGCATCACCTTCATCCATGTCACCCACAGCCAGGAGGAAGCGATGGCGCTCGCCGACATGGTGGTGGTGATGAACGACGGGCGCATCGCGCAGGCCGGCCCCCCGCGCGAGGTCTACAACGCACCGCGCACGCCCTTCGTCGCGCGCTTCATCGGCGGTCACAACATCCTCGACGAGGGTGGGCGCACCATCACGCTGCGCGCCGACGCGCTCGCCCTCGCGCCGGCCGACGCCGGGGCCGAGGCCAACCGCCGCGCCACCGTGCGCGAGATCGAGTACCGCGGCCCCGACGTGCGCGTCGGGCTCGAGACCGACCGCGGCGAGAGCCTGAGCGCGGTGCTCGCCGAACGCGCCTTCTTCGAACGCCCGCTGGAACCCGGCGCTGCCGTCGCCGTGGGCTGGCGGCCCGACGCGGTGCACGAGCTCACGCCCGACGGCTGAGCGCGACCCCGCCAAAGACCCGACCAACAGGAGAGAGACAATGACCCGACCGACAGGACGATCCGGCCCCACCCGCCGCGCCGTGCTCAAGGGGGGCGCCGCGATGGCCGGCGCTGCCGCCTTCCCCGCGCCCTTCGTGCACGCGCAGGACCCGGTGACGCTGCGCTATCTCTCGACGGCGGTGAACCAGTCGCCCGCCATCGCCGAGAAGGCCTCGGAAGAGCTCGGCATCAACATCGAGTATATCGCGGTGAACACCGACGAGGTGGCGCGCCGGGTGATCACGCAGCCGAACTCCTTCGACCTGGTGGACACCGAGTATTTCGCGCTGCCGAACCTCGTGCCCTCGGGCAACATGAAGGGGATGGACGCCAAGCGCATCGACCGCATCGGCGACCTGGCGAGCGTCATCGCCTCGGGCACCGTCGAGGGCGAGGCCGTGGGCTGGGACGGAACGGCGCCGCACGAGGTGCTCTACCTCGGAGATCAGACGGCGACCTCCTTCGCCGGCGAGCCCACCGACTGGATCACGCTGATCCCGACGACCTACAACGCCGACACCCTCGGCATCCGGCCCGACCTCATCGACAAGGACATCACCTCCTGGGCCTCGCTGCTCGACCCGGACTTCGCGGGCAAGTCGGCGATCCTGAACATCCCCTCCATCGGCATCATGGACGCCGCCATGGCGCTCGAGGCGCGCGGCGACATTTCCTATGGCGACAAGGGGAACATGACCCGCGAGGAGATCGACTTCACCATCGAGAAGCTGATCGAGGCCAAGCGCGACGGGCAGTTCCGCGCCTTCTGGTCGAACTTCCAGGAAAGCGTGAACCTGATGGCCTCGGGCGAGGTGGTGATCCAGTCGATGTGGTCGCCCGCCGTGACGGCGGTGCGCACGCAGGGCATTCCCTGCATCTACCAGCCGCTCGACGAGGGCTACCGCGCCTGGGCCTCGGGCTTCGGCCTGCCGCGCACGATCGACGGGCGCAAGGAGGACGCGGCCTACGAGTTCATCAACTGGTTCCTCTCGGGCTGGGCCGGCGCACATCTGTCGAAGCAGGGCTACTACCCGGCCGTGCTGGAGACCGCGAAGGAGTACATGGAGCCCTACGAGTGGGCCTACTGGTACGAGGGCGAAGCCGCCGAGGAGGACATCTATGCCCCCGACGGGCGCCTTCTCGAAGAGGCCGGCGCGGTGCGCGACGGCGGCTCCTACGCGGAGCGCATGGGCTCGGTCGCCTGCTGGAACGCGGTCATGGACGAGAACGAGTACATGGTCCGCAAGTGGAACGAGTTCATCGCGGCGTGAGCGACACGGCCGACACCATCGCGGAGACCCGGGGCAACCGGGTCTCCGCCCGCGCCCGGCGCGCCTCGCGGCGCGAGGGACACGGCGCGGCGCCCTACCTGCAGGCGGCGCCGATGGCGCTCGTCTTCCTGGTGTTCTTCCTGCTGCCGCTGGCGGCGACGATCGTCGTCAGCTTCTGGCAGTACACCCAGTACTCGATCGAGCCCGCGTTCACCGCGCAGAACTACGGCGAGGTGTTCGGCGGCTGTCTCGCGCGGCTCCCCGATCTCTGCACGACCTTCGAAACCTACCTCTCGACGCTGAAATTCGGCGTGATCGTCTGGGCCTGCACCCTGACGCTCGGCTTCACGGTCGCCTATTTCCTCGCCTTCCACGTGCGCTCGCTGAAGGTTCAGGTGATCTTCTTCCTGCTCTGCACGATCCCCTTCTGGACCTCGATCGTCATCCGGATGATCTCGTGGATTCCGCTCCTCGGGCGGAACGGGCTGGTCAACCAGGCGCTGATCTCGATGGGCGTGACCGACACCCCGCTGGAGTGGCTGCTCTACTCGGACTTCGCCGTGGTGCTTGCGCTCACCCATCTCTACACGCTCTTCATGGTGGTGCCGATCTTCAACTCGCTGATGCGCATCGACCGCTCCCTGATCGAGGCGGCGCGCGATGCGGGCGCGAGCGACCTGCAGACGCTGACCGCCGTCATCATTCCGCTGGCCCGGCCCGGCATCCTGATCGGCTCGATCTTCGTGCTGACCGTCGTGCTGGGCGACTTCCTGACGATTGGCATCATGGGCGGCCAGCAGATCGCGAGCGTGGGCAAGATCATCCAGACGCAGATGCAGTTCCTGCAGTTCCCGCTCGCCGCGGCGAACGCGGTGATCCTGCTCGTCGCCGTCCTCGCCGGCGTCTGGGCGCTGCTGAAACTCGTCGACATCCGCAAGGAGCTCTGACGTGAGAGAGACCCGCCCCCGCTCCTTCTACGTGCTCGCGAGCGTCTTCGCCCTGTTCCTGCTCTTTCTCTACGGGCCGATGATGGCGATCCTCGTGCTCTCCTTCCAGGGGCCGGAAGGCGGGCTCGTCTTTCCGATGAACGGCGTCTCGTTCCACTGGTTCGAGAAGCTCCGCGAGGGCGGCGGTCAGGTCGAGATCGGCCCCGCGCTGCGGCGCTCCTTCCGCCTCGCGCTCCTGGTTATGGTGCTCACGGTCACCTTCTCGGTGCTCGCCGGGCTCGCCTTCCGGCGCGGCTTCCGCGGTGCGACGCTGCTTCTCTACGTCGCCATCGCGAGCCTGATCGTGCCCTCCATCGTCGTCTCCCTCGGCATCGCGCTGGAGTTCCGGCTCATCGACGACGCGATCAAGAGCCTCGGCATGGCCTGGGGGATCGAGTGGATCCAGCGCGATTTCGTCTCGGCGCTCGGGCCCTTCACCTCCGGGCTCGGCGCGCATCTGACATGGACGCTGCCCTTCGGTCTCCTGATCATGTTCGCGGTCTTCAACCGGTTCGACCCCGCCTACGAGGAGGCCGCGCGCGACCTCGGCGCGACGCCGTGGCAGACCTTTCGCCACGTGACGCTGCCGATGATCGCGCCCTTCCTGATCGGCGTCGCCGTCTTCGGCTTCACGCTGAGCTGGGACGAGCTTGCCCGCTCGAGCCAGGTGATGGGGGCCGACAACACCCTGCCGATGCAGCTCGCTGCCAAGACGACGACGGTGACCGACCCGGAGATCTACGCCCTCGGCACGGCGACCACGGCGAGCTCGATCCTGCTGGTCCTCGTGGCCTTCACGATCGCCACGCTCCTTCAGCGCCGGAGGCAACGCGGCTGATGCACATCCACGTCGTCAACCCGAACGCGAGCGCCGCGATGACCGAGGGTATCGCCCGCGCGGCCGAGGCCGCGGCGCCCGCGGGCGCGCGCGTCACCACCACCGGCGCGGCCGGCGGGCCGCTCTCGATCGAGGGGCCGGTCGACGGCGCGCGTGCCGTGCCCTGGATGCTGGAGCGCATCGAGGAGGCCGAGGGCCGGGGCGCGGACGCCCACGTGATCGCCTGTTTCGACGACACGGGGCTCGAGGCCGCGCGCTGCCTCGCCCGCGCGCCGGTCGTCGGCATCGGCGAGGCGGCGGCCCATTGCGCGACCCTGGTGGCCGACCGTTTCGCCGTGGTCACCTCGGTGCCCGAGGCGCTGCCGGTGCTGCGCGGCAACCTCGCGCGCTATGGGCTCGCCGCGCGCTGCGCGGGGCTCAGGGCCGCGGGCGTGCCGGTGCTCGACATCGACACTGGTACGCCAGAGGCGCTCGCCGCCATCCGGCGCGAGACCGCCGCCGCGCTGAACGACGACGGCGCGGACGCCATCCTGCTCGGCTGCGCGGGCATGGCCACGCTCGCCGCCGACCTCTCCGAGGAATTCGCCTGCCCCGTGGTCGAGGGGATCTCCGCCGGCCTCGCGCTGGCCGGCGCGCTCGTGGGCACCGGCCTGCGCACATCGAAACGCGGGGCCTACGCCCCGCCACGGGCGAAGGCCGCGCCGTGACGCCCGCGATCCGCCCCATGACCGCGGCCGACCTGGCCCAGGTTCTCGCCTGGGCCGAGGCGGAGGGCTGGAACCCGGGCGTCGCCGATGCCGCGGCCTTTCGTGCGGCCGACCCGGACGGTTTCCTGATCGCGGAGGTGGCCGGGGAGCCCGCCGCGAGCCTTTCCATCGTGCGCTTCGGCGACGCGACCGCCTTTCTCGGGCTCTACATCTGTCCCCCGGAGCACCGCGGGCGGGGTGTCGGCTACGCGCTCTGGCAGGCGGGGATGGCCCGCCTCGCGCCGCGCACCACCGGGCTCGACGGCGTTCCGGCGCAGCAGGCGAACTACGCGCGATCGGGCTTCGCGCTCGCGCATCGGAACCTGCGGTTCTCCGGCGTCGTCACGCCGGAGGGGCCGGATATGACCCTGCCGCTCGCCTCCGCCCAGCTCGGCGCCGCGCATGCGCTCGACCGGGCGGTGACGGGCTTCGACCGGGCGGCCTTCTTCGCCGACTGGCTGACGGGCGATCCCTCGCGGCAGGCCCGCGTGCTCCTGCGCGATGGCGCGCTCGCCGGGCTCGGCGTGCTGCGCGCCTGCGCGCAGGGCTACAAGGTCGGGCCGCTCTTCGCCGCGGACCGGGCCGCGGCCGAGGCCCTGCTCGACGGGCTCGCCGCGCGCACGGGCGGCGCGCGGCTCAGCCTCGACGTGCCCGAACCCAACGTCGCCGCCATCGCCCTCGCCGAGGCGCGCGGCCTCGTCCCGGAATTCGAGACGGCGCGCATGTGGCGCGGGCCGCCGCCCGCGCAGGACATCGGGCGCACCTTCGGCGTCACCACCTTCGAACTCGGCTGAAAGGCAGCGCCATGGCCGACCGGGTCACCGAAGCGCGGGACGTCGTGGCCGCCTATCTGGCCGCGTCGATGGCCGGCGACGCGGAAGAAGCGCGCCGTTATCTGGCGCCCGACTGCGTGATCGTCTTCACAGGGGGGCGCGTGATGAACGACCCCGCGGAGCCGCCCGCCTTCAACGCGCGCCGCTACGCCCGGGTGCAGAAGCGCCCGCTGCGCACGGATGCCGTCGCGGACGCAGCGACGGGCTGCGTCCACGTCTGGACGACCGGTCATCTTCATGGCGCCTGGCCCGACGGCACGCCCTTCGACGGCAACCGCTACGTCGATTTCTTCGCAGTGCGCGACGGGCTGATCCGGCGCACGGAGGTCTGGAACGACAGCGCCGAGATCCTGCTTCACCGCGCCGGCCTCGCGGAAACGCCGCTCTGAGCCGGCCGGCCGTCGCGTCGGGACGAGGGTCCAGTGCCCCGCGACCGAGGATGCGAGGGTGCCATCCGCGCCCGCCCCACAGCCGATGTCGCAGGCCCGCGCACCAGGCCCGCGCACGGGGCCGCGCGCGGCGCCCCCGGCGCCCGGCAGGCTCACGCCGCGTCCGGCCCCCGCCGGTCCCGCGGCAGCGTAACCGTCGCGCGAAGCCC